>CAZQMI010000192.1:0-2540 GCA_964594475.1 uncultured Thermoplasmatales archaeon | reverse complement strand
AGTTTTTGCTAACCTTACTATGCGAGAAGAAAAATGGAACAAAAAACAGTGTCAGATGAAACATACATTGAATCTTTATTAAAATAGATAGAATCTATTGTTAATAAATAGCAATACATGTAAGAAAAGGCAACGTTCAATAAATATTGATTCTATTCTTATGTTATCTTCTGCGTTTATTTTTACCTTTTGTTCTTCTTCGCTTTGAAGGTACAATGAAGGGAACTTTTTTAAATGAGGGTATTTCCGCTGGTTTAATATCTAGCGTTTTGTCTTGTTGTACTCTTCTGAAGTTATCATGATCTAGACGGGTGAGCAGGGTAATTGCAACACCTTGTTCACCTGCACGGGCAGTTCGACCAATACGATGTACATATTCAATAGAAGTTTTTGGTACATCATAATTGTAAATATGGCTGACGTTTTTAATATCCAAACCTCGTGCTGCTACATCGGTTGCTACCAGTACATCGGTGTGTTCATTTTTTAAAGCATTGAGGGAATGTGAGCGTTTATTTTGACTCATTCCTCCATGAATCGCTGATGCATGAATGCCTTGTTTTTTTAAGTTTTTCGCCACCAAATCTGATTCTTTTCGTGTGGCACAAAACACGATAGCAAGCCCTCCTGTATCATGTTTGAGTAAATGAACGAGTAATGAGAATTTATCCTTCTTCTCATGGATATCGTAGTATATCTGATTTAGTTTACTTTTATCAACATGTGATTTTGTTTTGATGATCACCGGATTTTTCAAATGTTTTTTCATCAAATGATGGATACTACGCATGATGGTTGCACTAAACATTAGTGTTTGCCGGTTCTTAGGTGTGTAGCTAATGATTTTTTCTACATCATGTATGAATCCCATTTCTAACATTTTATCTGTTTCATCAAGAATGAGGAATCGGACATCTTTGAAATTGATTGTTTTTCTACGGAGATGATCAAGCATGCGTCCTGGTGTTGCCACTACTACTTCAGCGGTTTTGATGTTTTTTATTTGTGGATTGATTCCTACACCGCCATAGATACTAATGGTAGTTATACCAATTTTTTTTCCAAAGGTGATAAAGACATCGGTGACTTGCTGACAGAGTTCTCGAGTTGGGGTGAGTACCACAGTTTGCAGTCCTTGTTTTAATTTGATCTGCTCAAGGATAGGAATGCAAAATGCAACGGTTTTTCCTGATCCTGTTTCTGCTTGTCCTACAACATCTCGATTATTGATAATTTCAGGGATACTTTTTTCTTGGATATCAGTGAGCTGTTCGAATCCTTTTTCTTTTGTTTTGTCAAGGATGTGTTTACTGATATCAAGGTCTTCAAATTTCATAATTTATTTTTCTCCAAAAAAAAGAATTGTGTGTTTGCTGGCTGAGTCTGAATGAAATAGTTTATAATTGATCCAGCAAACGATTTTTTTTATGATTTAAAGAAATCTTTTTGTTTATTCAATTTTTTTTACATTAACTGCTTTGGGTCCACGGTTTGAGTCTTCTTTTTCGTATTCAACGTTGTCGTCTTCATTTAGTGGATTGGTTGAAACAATATCGTTTTGATGAACAAAGATATCTTTGCCGTCTTCATCAACAATAAATCCAAATCCTTTATTTGCATTAAACCATTTAACTTTTCCTTTCATAGTTTTTTTCCTCTGTGTTTTATGTTATTTTTTTAAAAAGAATGTAAAAAAAATCCCCGAAATTTGAAAGAAATCAAAAATAAGGAACTATTATTTCTATTCTTTTTTCAATGCATGAGAACCACCCCTCATATAAATAGATTCCTATTCAATGTTATAAATGGATATCAGAACACTATCTATTATGGGGAGTTCTCAGAAATAACTGGATATTTTTTTAAAATAGAAATTTACTTGTAGAAAAATTTCCGATCAATTCAGTGAAATAAATCAAGAGAGGTTAGTAATTCAAATAAATCCTCTACTGCTATTGATATATCTTTCTTTGTTCTTCCACCAGTACACACAATTTTTCCTGATGAAAAAAGTAATATGACAATCTTTGGTTCTCTAACACGGTAAATAAGACCTGGAAACTGCTCCGGTTCATATTCGACGTTATCTAATCCAAGTCCTATTGCCACTTCATGTAGGGTCAGGTTACCATCAAGATTAGCTGTCGCAACAATATTTTGAATCGTTATTTGTAGGTTTTTATTTTGATGTACATCAACACCTATTTTTCGTAATTTTTCAGCAATGAGTTCAATAGATTTTCGGACATCCTCAATATTGCTTGCTCCGGTACAATTTGCTTTACCACTTCTAAAAAGCAGCGTTGCAGTTTTTGGTTGGTGCAATCGATATACTAATCCTGGGAACTGTTCAGGTTCATATTCACTTTCCATACATGTCTGTGCGATAAGGTTTAAATCTAATTTTTCTGCAAATATTGTAGATGCGACTATGTTTTGTATGTTTATTTCAATCATAGATATCTCACTTATGTAAAAACAAAAATCTGATCGTTGATTTGATGTCATAAACAAAGTACTTGTTTATATCAGTACGTATG
>CAZQMI010000191.1:0-2588 GCA_964594475.1 uncultured Thermoplasmatales archaeon | reverse complement strand
ATGCGTTTACTTCCTGGGCTGAACTGCTGAGTTCTTCAGCTGATGATGCAAATTGGCTTGCCATTGACGCTAGTGTTCTGGCCATTTCTTTATCTTCAGTTATATCTTGAATAAGTTCGAAACCACCAACCGGTTCACCATTATTGTCTAATAAAGCATTGCAACATGCTCTGATATCTATTTTTTGACCATCACGAGTTTTAGCCTGAGTCTCTCCAACGATAGCTTGTCTAGTCTGCATACAATTCTTAATTGTACAGTCAGCAGTACCACATAATGGTGTTTTACAGACATCAGCACAAGTCATCTTACCAACAAGTTCATCACGACTATAACCCATGGCTTTAGTAAAAGCATCATTACAATCAGTAATCACTAGTTTCTCATCACATTTAAAAACAGGATCAGTAATACCTGCCATGAAACTTTTTTCTTTAGCTTCAGCATTTTTATTTTCAGTAAGATCTTGTATAAGCTCAAAACCACCCACAGGCTCACCGTTACTATCAAATAAAGCGTTACAGTTAGCACGAATCGGTATTTTTTCTCCTTTTTTGTTTTCAGCAACAGTTTCACCAGTAATAGCCTGCTTAGTCTGCATACAGTTTTTTATAGTACAATCACTAGTATTACACAAAGGCGTTTTACATACATCAGCACAAGTCATCTTCCCTAAGACTTCATCACGGCTGTAACCCATTTTTTTAACAAAAGCATCATTAACTTTGGTGATTACAAGATCTTTATCTGTTTGAAATACTACATCAGTTATTCCCTGCATGAAACTAGCTTCCTTAGCCTCGGCATCCTTTTCAGCAGTCATATCTTGAATATACTCAAAACCACCAACTGCTTTACCTTTAGAGTTATAAAGAGCGTTACAACTAGCTCTAATAGGTACTTTATCTCCATCTTTAGTGGTAGCCTCTGTTTGACCAGCTACAGGTTGATGAGTATTCATACATTGCTTAATAGTACAATTACTAGTACCGCACAATGGTGTTTTTGCAAAATCAGCACAAGTCATTTTGCCTTCGACTTCGTTTTTTGTGTAACCCAAAGCCTTTAACGCTGCATCATTAATATAATGAATCACAAGGTTTTCATCTGTTACAAAAAATGGGTCAACCATTCCATCTAAAACAGCCTGGCTTTTCTTTATGACATCATGAACATCTTCAGCGTTTTTTTTATTTCCAGCTTCAACTTTATAGTTACCTTTACTTTGTCCCATCCTTTTGCATCTCCAAAGTGGTTTGTATTCCTCTCAATCCAATTTATCATATTTATAGATATCTAAATATTACAAAATTTGACATATCTAGAATATTTTTTCATTTTTTAATAATTATATCAATTATATTAATCACTAATTTTGTTAATGCAGAATACTTCTAAAAACATAAAAAAAATGAAAATAGTAATGTTTTTATAACTTTTCATTATTATTGAAAACTATATCACTTATGCGAAAGGATGGGATAAAGAGTGGAGTTATACTACTAATAATAGGTGCACTTTTTTTGCATTCAACATTATTGGTTCATTATAACTCAACCACTGTTTTGGCTGATTCGCCATTACCGAAGATATATGTAGATGATGATTTCAACTCAACTACACCTGGTTGGAACCAATCACATTTTAATACTATCCAAAATGCTATTGATGCAGCATCTGACGGTGATAGAATTATTGTTTATGAAGGTATATATCATGAAAATATTATTATTGATAAAACCATAGACATTTTTGGTGAGGACAGCAAAACGACAATTATAGATGGAGGAAATCAAGGATCTGTGGTAACAATCACCGCACCAGCAGTAGATCTGAGTACATTTACCATTCGGAATAGTGCGACAAATAGAACAGATGCTGCAATACACATATCCTCTGGATCAGGAAACATTATTGAAAACACGATAACGGATTGTGCCTGTGGCATATATATTGATAAATGCCACAATAATATCATTGCTCAAAACAATATCTCTAATACAATTAATGCAACATATCTTATTTCATCAAATAATACTATTATTGAATATAATACATTTCATGAAAATGATCAACTTGGTATTTTTCTTAATGGAACTTGTACAGATAACATAATTCGAAAAAATACGATTTATTCAAATGCTCATTATGCTATATATCTTAATGATGTGTGTTTAGATAATACTATTTATGAAAATACTATTTTTGAAAATCTAGATACTGGAATTCGCGTTGAAGATGATGTGAAGAATACCGATATTTTGGATAATGAAATCATTGGCAACGGTAAATATGGAATATTTATTGTCGGGTCGAATTCATATATTTATCAAAATACAATATCAAATAACGGCAAACACGGAATTTTCTTATTTGCTGATGAAGAAAGCATAGTAGAAAAAAATTCCATTTCATCAAATGAACTAGACGGAATACGAATGCAAAATTCGACCAATGTTGATATTTTCACCAATCATATAATGAGTAATGACCGTTTTGGTATTTATCTAAATTACTATTGCTTAAAAAATGAAATATATAATAATTATTTTTCAAAAAATGCAAAAAATGCAAAGGATATAAGTCCT
>CAZQMI010000190.1:0-2613 GCA_964594475.1 uncultured Thermoplasmatales archaeon | reverse complement strand
CGGGATGTTTTCTTTTTCAATGACAATTCCACCTTTTGTAGTATAACCACCATCAATATCTTTTGCTTGCTCCTGTAAATATAGAAATTCACCCATACTATTTTTAATAATTTTGAAAGAATAATAATTACTTCCTATTTTATATCTTAGAATTCTATCGTGATGGCATAATCTTCCATTTGGAAAGTATACTATTGATCGGTCACCATATTTTCTTTTATATGCTTCCCTTGTAGAAACAAAGTGGTCTAAATGTGTTTTTACAGTTTTATGGGAAAATTGTGTTTTCTTTGTCATTTGTGATGCTGTTATTCCTTCCTCACTTTTTTTCAGAATGTCATAAATGATTCCTCTATAGTATTCCTTTTTGTATTCGGGTGAAAGATTTTCCAATTCTTCTTGGGAAAGATGTGGTAATTTTGTTTGTTCATTCATTGTAATACCAATATCGGTATCAACATTGATACCATTATTAGTACGATAAATACAATATGAGCATATAAAGATATCGATAACTATTTATACTCATAATACATTCTATAATATGGCGAAACATATGAGTGAGAACAGTAAAATAAAAGAAAAAATCAATAAACGAAAAGTAAGAGGAATGCTTCTAATCGAGCAAGGAATAGAACCAGAACAGGTCAAACCGAAAACTTGGATCATACCAAGTTCAAAAGGAAAAAAGACATATACTGTTACCCAGTGTAAGACCAATAGGCATTGGAAATGCACCTGCAAGGATTTTGAACTTCAAGGAATTCCCTGTAAACATATACAAGCAGTCAAAATATGGTCACGATTTCAAAATCGGTTCAAGCAAACTAATCTTAACATAAAACAAACCATCAAGATTGAAACACCAGAAAAAGCAAATGAATGTAAATTCTGCCATTCAGAACACATCATAAAATATGGAAAACAAAACGGTAAACAACAATACATGTGTAAGGACTGTAACCGTAAGTTTGTAAACAATGTTGACTTTGAGAATATGAAATACAATCCTAAGATTATTGCTTTGACGTTGGATCTTTATTTTCAAGGAATGAGTCTGCGTAAAATCAAACAACATCTGAAACAATTCTATGGATTAAAATTGAGTCACATGAGTGTATATCGTTGGATCGAAAAATACATTGGTATCATGAGTGAATATGTTGATCAGATTAAACCATCAATAGGCGAAGTCTGGCATACGGATGAAATGATGGTGAATATTCATGGACATTGGCAATATATGTGGAATGTAATTGATGAACGAACACGATTCCAACTGGCCTCTGTGGTAAGTAAGGAACGCAAAGTCAGGGATGCCCGTATGGTATTCAAACGAGCAAAAAACAATAGCGGTGGTCGTAAACCAAAGTACATGGTTACGGATGGTCTTCATGCCTATAAACGAGCAGTGAACAAGGAGTTTCATACCAATGATTTATCAACAGAGCATTTACATAACGTGGGTTTACAACATCATCCTAATAATAATCATGTGGAAAGACTACATGGGGGTATCCGGCAACGAGAAAAAACCATGCGTGGACTTAAAAATGAACAGTCACCAATCACAGAAGGACACAGATTGTATTATAATTTCATTAAACCACATCAAGCATTAGATGGTAAAACACCATCTGAGGAGGCGGGGATCACTATTGAAGGTGATAACAAATGGTTGGCACTGATGAAAACATCACTTGCATATCAAAAATATAAACATAAATGATATAATATTTAATTTCTCATAATCTTTTTATATCCTGATATATTACCAATCTTTGTGATAATCAATCCGATTGAGGGAAAACTAGATATAATATTTTGAATAACATATATTATTAACTATGGTTTGTAAATATGGTGCAAAAAAATAAAAAGAAGAAATATTCAACTAATTTTATTACATCCGTTACCTTGGAAATTCAATTCCCCATGGTTTTAGAATTGGATAAAGGTGAAACACCCTCTGAATTTCAAGAAAAAATTATTAATGAATTTCCAATAACTAAAGAAATTCCAGGAGGGAGGGTTTTTGCTGGAGTACATGAAAAAACACTAAAAGTTAAAAAGGAAGAAAGAGTAGCATGGCTTTTTTTAAGTAAAGACAAAAAAGAAGAGATATTTTTAGAACCTGAAATATTGGAGATCAAATTCAAACAATATACAACATTTGAAGAATATTATAAAAGGATTAAATATATCATCGATTGTTTTTTTGAGTTGTATCCTATAAAACTCATTAATAGAATATCTCTTAATTACATAAATAAGATTGAATTAGATGAAGATGACCCTTTGAAATGGGAAAAATATATCCCTTCATCACTTTTTTCAATACCTAAGAAATTCATAGAAACGAAAGCAAAACCATTACAATATTTGAATGTGATGGAATTTAAAGAAAGCGAGTGTCAAATCCGTTTTATTTATGGATTGCACAATAGCGAATATCCCAACCCTATCAACAGAAAAGAGTTTATTCTAGATTATAATTGTTTTATTAATGACGAATTAGAAATATCATATATTTGTGATGAAATAAAAAAATGTTGTGATGCACCATTATATCCAGTAGCTAAAATTTGTTTATCCTTTACCAATACAGCACCA
>CAZQMI010000189.1:0-2620 GCA_964594475.1 uncultured Thermoplasmatales archaeon | reverse complement strand
GATGCTGGTGTCCATTGTTGAGAAATTAAGTTTGTTTATAAGATTGTCGCCCCTTATTCAAATCGATAGCTCCTTTATAAAAATTCCTAAGATTTTATCGGCAATTGATGATAATAGAGTATGTGCTGTCGACAAAATAGTTAGAATTAATTCGGTCAAATAACACATAATACATTTATTTATCAAGTGAAAATATCCATTCACACCAGAGATCATCCGGATGCTCATCTGGTGGGCAAACATTACAGATAAGTTCAATGTCCGGATTGAACTGTTTGGCAAAAGATGCAAGAAATCCTTTTCGGACGGGTTTACAGCCAAATTCACCAAGTCCTTTGTTGATCCGTGTGTTTTGCACCCGGCACTTCACGTTTCTGATAATGCCCCTGCCATCTTTTTCTTCAATTTCTTTGTCTTCTAGATCAAGTGCCCATCCAGAATATCGAAGTGCTTTGATCACATCACTTATGGTGTTACCGGTTATGTTGAAGAGGGTTTTGATTTTTCGTGCCTCAATTTTACCCATGACCTCCCAGACTCGTCGGTCGATTTCTGTTGCTACTGCTGTGCCATATGCTTCCTCTATGAACAGATAATAGAATCCATCAACAGCCCACATATCTCTGAGATGCATGAATACAAAATCAGCTAGTTTTTCCTTTGGAATCTGTTCAATGAGTTTTCGATCTTCTTCTCTTCCCATTTGTTCTGCCTTCTTGTTTTTTTACCTGTATAATAAAAATATAAAAAAGGAGGATAGGTTTGTTTACTTCATTTTCTCCTTGATAGCGGTGGTTAACTTTGGAAGGACGTTGTAAAGATCTCCAACGATACCATAGTCAGCAGAGTTAAAGATCAATGCCTCCGGGTCCTTGTTCACTGCAACGACAACACCTGAGTCGCGCATACCGGCGATGTGTTGGATTTGTCCAGAGATGCCAGCGGCGATATAGAGCTGTGGTTTGACCTTATGACCAGATAGACCTATCCAGTGTTCCTCCGGGAGCCATTTTAGATCTGCAGCAATTGGTCTGCTGCAGCCGACGGTTTTCCCTTTGAGCACGTCAGCAAGATCGGTTGCAAATTTGAGATCATCCTTGTTTTTGAATCCTCGTCCGCAGGAAACAATGATGTCTGCATCTTCAACGCTGACACCATCGGATTTGGTTTCCGATACATTGGTAATGGTTGATTTCGCGGTTTCTGGAGTGATTTTTTTACTTATAATCTCTGCTTTACGTGAAGTGTCTGGTTCATTGGCGTCAAATACTTTTGATGGAACGGTGATAATGGCAGGGGTTGTGTTGAATTGATCCACGGAAACAGCGTTGCCACTGTAGACCACACGTTCTGTAGTGATCTTATCATCCTTTAGATAGAGGTTGGTGGCATCGATGACGCATCCTGCATCCAGCACACCTGCGAGTCGAGATGCCAGCTCTTTTCCATTTTTATCTGATCCGATAAGAATCGTTTCCGTTTTTGTTTCTTTGATGATTTGTTTCAATATGTCTGTGTATTCTTCTGCTTTGTATTGATCTATTTCGGTTTCCACCATGATGACTTTGTCAGCTCCATAACTGACGTATTCCTTGGCTAGGTTTTCATCTTTTTTTCCGATGATTAGCGCAATGGTTTCCTTTGATATATCTGCTGCTTTTGATAAGAGTTCAAAGACTAGTGTTTTTTTATTAGCATAGACCAGTGTCATCTAAATCACCTCAACACTCCTTCTTTGGCGAGATTTTCCACTAGTTTCTGTATGGATTCATCACTGTCATCTTCGTAGACAATGTTCTTTCGCTCCATGGAGATGCCTTGTAAATCAATGGATGCTACCTTGAGATCGGTGTTGATGTCAAGGTCGGAAGTTTTCCATTCTTGGATGGGTTTGTTAGCTGCGGCTAGAATTTGCATCAGACTGGGCAAGCGTGGTTCGTTGATCTCTTTGGTAGCCGTTATCAGTACGGGATATGGTGATTCCATGGTGACCACGGTGTCACCGAGGTTTCGTTCTGCACTTATCTTGTCTTTGTCTGCTTCAATTTTTTGAACGTACGTAATCTGTGGAATATTGAGCATTCCTGCTAGTCGTGGACCGACTTGACCACTGAACATATCAGTTGATGCTTCACCGCAGAGGATGAGATCATAATCTCCAATCTTTTCAATGGCCTTTGATAGAATTCTGGTAAGCACCGCGTAATCGTTGGTTTCCGGTGGAGTGATGATCACGCCTTCATCAGCGCCCATGGCTAGCATTTCTTTCATGCGTTCCTTAGCATCGGCTTCTCCAACGGTAATCACGGTGATTTTTCCGCCACCTGTTTTTTCTTTGATATTGATCGCTTCCTCAACTGCGTTTTTATCAATGTCATTGACTTTTTTATCAAGTCCTGATAGGATGGGTTTGTTGGTACTGGCATCCATTTTCATTTCTGATATGTCAACGACTTGTTTTGCACAGACTATGATATTCATATCTTTACCCCCTGCGCTGTTTTCTTTTGTTGTTCTCTTTCTCGCAGGTTTTTTCGTTTGATTTTTCCACTTTGTGTTTTTGGAAGTTCTTCTACAAATTCAATCTCACGTGGATATTTATAAGGAGCTGCGACTTCTT
>CAZQMI010000188.1:0-2715 GCA_964594475.1 uncultured Thermoplasmatales archaeon | reverse complement strand
GTAGAGCGGCTGATTCGTAATCAGCAGGTCGAGGGTTCGAACCCCTCCGTCGGCTCTTTTACCATTTATAATATTTAGAATAATGAAAATGTAACGTTTTATTTTTATTGGCTAGTATACGTTGATTCATAAACATGTTTGATTTGATTAAGGACACTTCCTTTCACGTTTCCTTTGTTGAAATCGGTGTAGATGAAACATCCATTAATTGGATGTCGCAAGGTTTAGTAAATGGTGTTTCAAATTATAATAAATGTTATTTTCGCTGCAGCACGTGGAGTGTTTGTTTACCCATGAACAGATGGTGAGTTATATGCTATTATCTCAGATCAAACATCAGGAATGGTGATTTCTGATCCTGTTGTTTTCAATGGCAATTTGATCTAGGTTACCCTTCAAAATGCTGGTATGACGTCCTTGTCTGAGGATTGCAGTATTGATATGATAGGGACATCCATTGGATAAGTATGGATTTACCTGATCTGTTTCTTGGGCGTGTGTTCTCCGGCGAAAGGACGGCAGCAACATTCAATCTTGAATCTGGTAACAGCATCACTATTGAAATTTCACCGGTCAAAGGAATCGGATTTTGTGACATAATGATTACTGTTGGTGATATATCGAAAACGGAGGATTGCTTCATGGTTTTTGATCAGTTAACTCTCTATCATCCTAGAGAGTAAGCACCAAAAAACTCCATTCATTAATATTAATCCCACATGATTCCTTATTGTATAGTGCTAAAAAATAATTAGAAGGTTTCAATCAAAGGAATTCTTTCTCTTTTTTCTTCATTTTCTCTGTTGATTCAAGGCTGATATTACTTCTAAGGTTATTGCATTGTAGGTGCAAACCTCATGGCAGCAGTAACATTGGATACATTTTTTATAATTGATTTCTGCTTTTCCATCTTTGATAGTGATGGCCTTTTTTGGACATATCTGTTTGCATTCACCACAGGCCACACATTTTTCTGTAATAACTGGATGTTTGTTTGGTTTTTGTTCTCCTGTAATAAGATGTCCTGCGGTGGAAGGAAGAAGAAAATCCTTGATTTGTAATTCATTTGGGTTTTTTATTGGATAGGTAATGGTTTCTGGCCAGAGTTTTCTGATTTTTGCTTGTTTCAATGTTGGAATGCCCAGGGGTTCTATTCCAAGGGTTTTACAGATAGCGATATCAAGAGCGATGGAATGTTCAGAGGCAGCAATGAGATTGATTGGGATAGGTGTTCCGCTCATTGGACCGTTTCCTTGCATGCCGATGACACCATCCATGAGGATAAGATCAGGTGGTATAACGGTGAGTATATCTAAAAGCATATCTGCAAATGATGGTTTTTTTATGAATTGAGCATGGTATCTAGCTTTGATCAGACCGGGTGCTACACCAAACATGATTTTGGTTGCCAGAGTCATAATCATCAGTGAATGAGTCTTAATTTTTGGAAGCGCGATAATGGCATCTGCATTTCGGACATAGTTACAAATACGGGTTTTGTTTAATGTTTCAGCATCTGGTATTTGCATTTTTGTCGACCTGGTATCATAGTTAAGCTCTATGCCAAGTCTTTTGGAAAGATCAATTAATCCTGCTTTCTCATAGACCTTTTGTAACCGTCGCTTGGTAAATGGCCCAGATGGTGAATCACCGATAACTGGTATCCCTTCTGCATTATGTACTGCTTTCACTACAGCTTCGATGAAACGAGGATCAGTGACCACAGCTTTTTCTGGTTTTGTTGCGTTGAGTAGATTTGGTTTTATTAAAACGTTATCTCCCTTGTCAATATATGTTTTCATTCCACCCAATGGTTTCATCAATGATTTAAAATCAAGATGATCATATCTTGCTTGTTGCATGCATACAATTGGCTTTTTTTCAGTGATAGTTGTTGACATTTCTTCTTTCCATTTTGTTATTCTTTTCGTTCTATAGCCGGATTACCCCCATATCGTTTTCCTTTTCTGAGGATTTGATCCTCTGCAATCACACTGCCGGGTTCTACAAACACATGATCTTCAACAGTGGCACCAGGCAAGATGAGTGATTTATTTCCAATGAAACAATAATTGCCGATTCTTACTTTTTTCATATATAATTTATCATGGGAGATATGTGCAAAAATGGTTGCAAATCCACCTATTAAGCTATGATTGCCGATTTCAACACCATAAGGTTCATCGATGAGCTCAGATCCTGCAATCAGGCTTCCTTTCCCAATTTTCAATCCGACCAGTTTAAGTAAGAGGAGACGAAGAGGAACCAAGGGAATAATACTCGTACAACGAAGGGCTGGTCGATATAATAAATAAAAAAGCATGTGCTTGAAAAACGCTTTATCCGTAATTGATATTTCATGAATCCCAAATGGTACTTTCACTTTGAATAGACGAATAAACACCGCAGGAACGAAGATTTCACCAATAAGAAGAATGAAAAAAAGAAAAAACAGATAGACCGTTAATAATAGGACAAAAAGGATTTCAGAGAAGGGAATGAATTTGATAGTGTAATAATAAATGATTATACTTGGTAGGGCACCTAAAATATAGGCAATAATTGGAATGAAGATGAGAAGAAGTCCTCTGCGAAACGAAAGAAATGAAAAATCATAGGGTTTCTCCTTCCGATCTGCTTTGGTCATCATAAGGTAGAATAGTTCAGGACTTATTACTGTTTTCTGACTTGGGTTTATAATTGTTTCCTGATTAG
>CAZQMI010000187.1:0-2718 GCA_964594475.1 uncultured Thermoplasmatales archaeon | reverse complement strand
GTCGTGTGCGCCCACGATGTCACCGCCCCGGATCGAGCTGAACCCGATGTGGCCCGGCGTGCGCGCTCCGGTGATGCCGTCGCGGCCGCGATCCGAGACGTCCTCCAGCGACACCCCCCGCCCCTCGGCCGCCGCCTCGCCCAGCATCAGGGCCGTCCCCGAGGGCGCGTCGACCTTCATCCGGTGATGCGCCTCGACGACCTCTATGTCGAACTCCGGGCCGAGCGCCGCCGCTACCTGACGGGTGAGCTGCACGAGAAGATTCACGCCGAGGCTCATGTTGCCCGCCCGCACGATGACGGCGTGGCGGGCCGCCGCGTCGAGCTTGCGGAGGTGGTCGTCGGCAAGACCCGTGGTCCCGATCACGTGGACCACCCGCGCCTGCGCCGCGACGGCGGCGAACTCCACGGTCGCCTCGGGCGTGGTGAAGTCGAGGACCGCATGCGCGGCGGCGAAGGGTTCGAGCGGGTCGTCCGTGACCGTCACGCCAAGCCGCGTGCCACCCATCGCGGTGCCCACGTCCTGCCCGATCCAGTCGTGCCCGCGCCTCTCCACCGCGCCGGCCAGCCGTGCCTCGGCGCTCTCCGTCACCGTCCGGATCAGCATCCGGCCCATGCGCCCCGAAGCGCCCGTCACCACGATCCCCGGTAATTCGGACATGTCCCGCCTCCACTTCCCGTCTGCCGACCCTTTACCCGCCCCGCCCCGCCTTGGCAAAGGCCCCGCTTGCGGGCGTGGGGCGGAGGGCTTAGATCGGATCCATGGCTTCAAGACGCTCTCACGAACACGGATCCGGACCTTCGAACCGCCAGCTTCGCGTGGGCGAACTCCTGCGCCGCCGGCTGAGCGAGGTGCTGACGCGCGGCGAGGTGCACGATCCCGACCTCAACGCGCTGTCGATCACCGTGGGCGAGGTCCGCGCCTCGCCCGATCTCAAGGTCGCGACCGCCTGGGTTCTGCCGCTGGGCGGCAAGGGCGTGGATCACGCGCTCGAGGTGCTGCGCCGCAACCACGGCGAGATCCGGCGCGCGGTGGCGAAAGGGCTCGAGCTGAAGTACGCGCCGGAGCTGCGGTTCCGGGTCGACGAGACCTTCGACCGGCTCGACGAGACGCGGCGCCTGTTCGAAGACGAGACCGTGCGCCGCGACATCGACGAGGCGTGATGCGCGCCGCCGCGGTGGTTCTGGCCGCGCTCTTCGCCGGCGCAGCGCATGCCGACTGCCGCGACCTGACCTTCGACGAGGCGAGTTTCACCGCCTGCCGCGTCGATCCCGCGACGGCCGACATCCGGCTCTGGCTGCGCGCGCCCGATGGCGGCATCCTCGGCACCTTCGACCGCGTGAACGACCTTCTCGCCCGGGACGGCAAGAGGCTCGCCGTCGCGATGAACGGCGGAATGTATCATGACGACCGCCGGCCGGTCGGACACTACATCGAGGACGGCGTCGAGGAGATGCGGCTCGTCACGAGCGCGGGCCCCGGCAATTTCGGGCTGTTGCCGAACGGCGTGCTCTGCCTCGGCGCGGGACGCGCCGCCATTCTGGAATCGCGCGCCTACGACCGGGCCCGCCCCGGCTGCCGCCACGCGACACAGTCCGGGCCGATGCTTGTCACCGGCGGCGCGTTGCATCCGCGGTTCCTGCCCGACAGCACCTCGCGCAATGTCCGCAACGGCGTCGGCGTGAGCGAGGACGGCACGCTCTGGATGGTGATTTCCAACGAAGCGGTGACCTTCCACCACTTCGCGCGCCTGTTCCGGGACGCGCTTGCGACGCCCGACGCGCTCTATCTCGACGGCAGCGTCTCGCGGCTCCACGCGCCCGAGCTCGGCCGTCACGACCCGGGCTTTCCGATGGGGCCCATTCTCGGCACTGTGGTGGCGGTGGATTGACGGACCGCGCCGGCGCGGCTACGACGCCGGCCTTTCTTGACGCATGAGGCGAACATGGCGCGGCGGCGCAAGGGCAGAGACATCTCGGGCTGGCTCATCGTGGACAAGCCCGCGGGCCTGACCTCCACCGGCGTGGTGAACAAGGTGCGCTGGGCGCTCGACGCGAAGAAGGCCGGGCACGCGGGAACGCTCGATCCCGCAGCGACCGGCGTGCTCGCCGTTGCGCTCGGCGAGGCGACGAAGACCGTGCCCTTCGTGACCGAGGCGCTCAAGTGCTACCGCTTCACCATCCGGCTCGGGCAGGCGACGAACACGGACGACGCCGAAGGCGACGTCATAGCCGAAAGCGACCTCCGCCCGACCGACGACGAGATCAGGGCGGAGTTGCCCGCCTTCGAGGGCGATATCCTGCAGGTTCCGCCGCAGTTCTCCGCGGTGAAGATCGACGGCGAGCGCGCCTACGCCCGCGCCCGCGATGGCGAGGAAATGGAGCTGGATGCGCGGCCGCTCTGGGTGGAAAGCCTTGAGATGATCGCGCGGCCCGACACCGACCATGTCGAATTGGAGATGGTCTGCGGCAAGGGCGGATACGTGCGCTCGATCGCCCGCGACCTCGGCGAGAGGCTCGGCTGCCACGCGCATGTCACCCGGCTGCGGCGGACGTGGTCCGGGGCCTTCGACGCCACCGACGCGATCTCGTTCGACCGGATCGAGGACCTCGCGGGGACGGAGGCGCTCGAGAGCCTCCTGCGCCCGCTCGAGGACGGTCTTTCCGATCTGCCGGAAGTCCGCTGCACCGCCGAGGCGGCGGCCCGGCTCAGGAACGG
>CAZQMI010000186.1:0-2796 GCA_964594475.1 uncultured Thermoplasmatales archaeon | reverse complement strand
TATACATCTTTAACAATATATTTATGTTGTGAGAGATGTATGTTTGAGCGTGTTGATGCTGATTTTGAAGAAGCTGAACGTTTAGGATGTGTAAACTTCCCTCACAGTGTACTTAATTGGAGGGAAATGTTGAAACGATCACAAAAAAAGAGGAAAAAGAAAAAAAAGGCATACAATGAGAAAGATTATGCATTTGGCATCTATCAAATTCTTCCCTATCCTCCAGATCCTGATGATGCAGATCCAATTCACTCTTTTTTTGACTGGTTCACAAGTAAACCACCCGAGAATCCATTTGATCATCTATTCGAAACGTTTGGCTAACAATCGAGCTGAATTCAATGCACAGTTAAAGCCAATACCTGGTGCCTTCACCCCATCGCCAATCATATATAGGTTATTAATAGGGGTTTGAATACGGGGTTTCGCATTATCAATTGTTTTTGCTACACCATCAAGATGATACACCGATGGATAAATCGCCCAGTCCAGTTGACTTTCAAAATCAGGAATTAAAACTGATAAATACTTATCGAGAATAGACCGAAGACGACACAGCACTGATTTGTCTCTAGCTTCATTAGGAGTACAGATGATATAGGCCTGAACGAGTTGCTTGTCTTTCGGACTGATTTGAGCACTAGGATCAGCAGCCATGAAATCAATCATGCCCACTGCATCCGTACCATCAACACCAGCATTTCGTTCAATGAAATGAAACGTTTTACCAATGTATTCTTTGGGAATCTGTGGGAAGGAAAAATATGCACTCAAACTACCAGTGCCGGTTAAATTTTGAAGAGTATCTACATACTTTTTCGGAAACTTGGTCTTATCCACTAAGGAAAAAAAAGATTGAGGAAGACCCGCGTAAATTACCGAATCACAGGGAATCGTCTCTTCATCCGTTTTCATACCTGTTACACGATGGTCTTCAATTAAAATCTTCATGATTTTCGTATTCGTCCGTATCTTTCCATCATGCTGACAAATAATAGCTGCAAGTTTCTGATGAATCGCCCCAAGACCTCCTTTGGGATATCCCACTGGTTTTGATCCTCGGTAGAGATTCCGTTGCGCTCGAAACATTTCCCCAGTTGAGATGCGATTAAGATTATTCACCGTGGTAATCGATCTAGAAAACACCTCCAAAATAAGATTCATTTTGCCTTTGCCGTAGCGATTAATGGTCTCAGTGATAGAAACAGGGTCAAGTTTCTGTAATGTCTTTTCACTTGCAAACAATAAACGAAGGATATATGGAAGAATCTTTATTTTATCAGGTTTAGAAAGAAACGGAAAATCATACCCCGTCTGATGGATCAACCCTACAAATGATTCTAAGAAATCGATATGTTCATCAAACTCACCTAGCAGTTCGTTTAGATTTGAAAGCACACCGCCACCGATAGCATGATACCCAAGATCAATTGTATAGCCATCTAACATATTCTGTTGAAAAATGGTTTCAATTCTTGGTGTTGAAAATGCAACAAACGAATGATATGAAGTAAGAATATCGTGATATGATTGAAGTGTTAAGGATGAAGCATCAAGTGAAAGCGCTCTTCCGCCGATCACTTTTTCTTTTTCAAAGAGATTGACCTGATATCCTTTTTTTGCAAGCAGTGCTGCTGCAGAAAGCCCAGCGATTCCTGCTCCAATGATGCCCACTGATTCGGTTCTCTCTTTCTTCATTTGATTCCTACATCCTAGGCTGAAATATTTTTACTCCGGTAAGTGGGGTAAAAACAATATACCAGATAATAGGAAGAAATATTAAAATGATTGCTGGAATCACTCCGATCATGGGAAGTAACATGATTGGAACTAATGAATAGCGAAGAAATGATTGAATACTGATATATTTTCGAATGAGAGGACGATTGAACTGTTGCAAAAAAAGCAGTTTCAAGCTAAAGAAGAGAACAGTAAAAGAACCAAGACCTAACAAGCTCAATTGCCACCAATAATATGTTGCATTGAAAAAGAAAAAAGGAACAAATAATAAAATGACAGTGAGGATTCGAATTCCCATTCCAAGGATTTTAAATGTATTCGGAATGAATAGATCTTCACCATGCACCCGAACTCCGGATCGTAAAGCTATATTGTTAACATTCATCACCCTGTCATGGTCTGCATCTTTAATCCCACCTTCAATGGCATTCATATGAAATAGATTATTAAAGGTTAAGAAAAACACAATCCAGGTGAAAAGAGTTGGTTCTCTGTTAACCGCGAATGCACCAATGAGAAAAATACATGAAACAGATAATGCAACCAGGATATCTGAAGCAAAAATCTTTTTTCCATACACATCGTACACACTTCCGAGCATCCAAGCTATAAGTAATAATATAATGGATATGAATCTCAAATCTGTTATAATCTTTCCATAAAACAATAGGAAAAAGGTGATCATGGTAAGCATGATACAGCTAAAGCATATCCAGAGTGCAGTTTGTTGAGAAATCGATCCGCTTACCAATGGCCTATCTTGTAACCAGTCTGATTTTTTATCCACTTCAACATCGGAAAAATCATTTAAGACAAAACCAAAAATCGCTGAAAACGCTCCTAACAGAAATAATAAAAGCAACGAAAAAAAATCAAATACACCAACAGTCAATGCTGCAATCACTGGGGGAATAGCGAGTCCGCCAAGACCCGGAAATCGCAGAAGTACGAAGAAATCAGCAATTTTACCCATGCCTAGCCCTGAAGAACAGATAGGTATATGCGCTTTTTTGTTTCACATGGTTTTCGGTTGAAGTAGGGTTTTATGAAGAATGA
>CAZQMI010000185.1:0-2801 GCA_964594475.1 uncultured Thermoplasmatales archaeon | reverse complement strand
CCCTCTCTTTTTCAAAGAACCCGTTTTATCAATTGATAACTCCGGGAATGTTCCATGCCACTATTGGATTACAAACCATTCCCATTCAAATCACGGATATAAGCAGTGAAATGATATCATTTTCTACTGAAAAACCTGTTTGTTATACCAAGGGACAATCTGTGCTCATTCTTGATTTAAATGCCAGTAAACTCCGTCATATGGGAACCGCTATCATTAAATGATTAAAAAAAGATCATTCATTTGTCTGTATAATGCGTCATAAATTAGCATGCTTCGTGTGATAAACGGGAGGAACCTTTTATTTTTTCATCTAGGAATTGAATTCCTCTCTCAGTTAACGTCAGCTCATCAATATCAATGTGTTGCAATAGTTCAAGTCTTAACAGCCGTTGGATCATCCGTTTTAGCTCATCAAGATTGATATCAAGGATTCCAAGCACGTTTTCAACATGCAGGTCTTGTTCATAGACCATTTTTAACAGATGGGTTTCTTTTTCTGATACATTCATGACTGTTTTATCATCTGTTGAGGAAGCGATTCTCGTTAATCGATTGACATGATTTTTGATAATGGTCCCCATGTTTAATTTATCGAGAATGGTCCCTGATGAATCATAGAGCACACAGACATCATTCTTATCATCATATTTCCAGGATGTTACTGAATCCCATGCATACCCAAGTAGACTCGTTGAATCATTTTTTTGTTGTCGACCATACACATGTTGTTGTTCCAGTTCCATCACGGATAAATCCACGTGATTTGCTTCAAGTAAGGATATGATTTGTTTCCCGACATGGTCTCGGAATTCCTTGATAAAATAAAGTCCAGCTGCATCTTTTAGATCCATTTGAGCGACTCGAATAATGATCCCAAGTGCATTGCAAATCTGTTCAAACTGAAATGAGTTTGCCTCTGGATTAACAGATACGGCCTCCTTGGAATCCGAAGGATTGATAGTCACATGTCTTAGAAATGGATATTTTGGTTCAAGGGTTTTTACAATTGCAGCGATGACATTATAGGTGAACTTATCGCTTGTTCGTCGTCCTGCGACCGCACAGAGTGATTCGATGGTTTTTGTTATCATATAGCTATTTGAGATTGAAGTCATTTTTGACACCTTTGATTATTGTTGCTTGACTTGCTCATTAGTTGTTTGAGATGGGTTTTGATTATCGGTTGGATAATCCAATCGGAGAGAACCAAGGCTTTTTGACATTTGTTTCTTTCTTTTATGATCGATAAAGCTTGCCATGATACAGAGAGGATTATTTTCATCATCTCTGACTAAACTAGCTGAGAGTTGCACGGGAAATGTTAATCCATTATTTCTTTTCGAAAAAAATTCCCCGAACCAGCCTTCATTTTCAAAAAGAGTTTTAATGACCTGCTGGTATCGTTCCTTATTTATCCATAATGTTTCAAACGCAGATCCAAGAATTTGTTTTTCCGTATCAAAATCCCACATACTAAGAAATGAGGGATTAACGTAGGTGATGTTACTCTGTAAATCAATAAATGCAATGGCCTCGATGGATGATAGAATCGCACTGTCCTTAATTTTCATCTCAAGTTCCATCTGCTTTTTTTCACTGATATCTTCAATGATGCCAATAGATCCTATGACGTGTTCATCTTTATCTTTTATTATGCTTAATGAGAGATTAACATCGACTAACGTTTCATCTTTTCGTTTCATTTTTGTTTCAAGATGTTGTTTTATTCCTTTCTTTCTTATTTGTTGCTCTCTGATATATTCCCATTCTGCAGTCGGGTAGAGTTGTCTGATATGAGCATGATCTAAATCAATCTGGTCCATTAGAAGGAGTTCTTCGACTTGTTTATTCCAGGATACGATTCGTTCATGTTCATCAGTAAGCATGATTGCAAGAGGAGAATTATCAAAGATGGTGCGATATTTTTTCTCTGATTTTTCCAGCAATCGTTTTGTTTCCTCTTTTTCTCGAATTAATCGTTTCAATCGTTCGCTTTCTTCTTCTAATTCTTTTATTCGCTTACTTGATCCGGTCATCACTCCCTCATAATTGGTAAGTGATTCACGAATAGTTACACCGCCTTCCTCTGGAGAAACAATATATCGCCGCAGGTTTTTCTCATGGCTACTCCCACGCATTTTCAACACATTGATCACAGATTCAAGTTTTCCCTGCATCTCTACATACCGCAACATGATGATCCCATCAGTCAATGTTGATAGATTTTGACCAACCACTGTTGATCCACCAACCAGAGATCCAGTTGCAGCGGTGAAAAAACTGGTCACCTGATGATTCTTTAAAAACCCGTTCAAGCGTAATGCAAAATCAGAAAACTCCTCTTCATCGAACTCATGAGCAAGCGCCGACAGTGAATCTATAACACAACGATCTACTGTATCGTTTTTAATAAAGTTTCGAATGTGAGCGAAATGTTCTTCCAAAAGTCGATCTCTAGGATATGTACAATATAATTGTAATAATCCTTTTTTCTCATAGGATGTAAGATCCCATCCAAATGCAGATGCATTTTTTTTAAGTTGATCTTTGCTTTCTTCAAAGCCGATGAAAAGACATTTCTCACCTTGTTGTAGGCCTTGCATAATAAATCCTAAAGACAACAGGGTTTTTCCGGTTCCAGTGGATCCCGCAAGAAGAATAGAAGAACAGTGAATGATGCCACCTTGAATCATTTCATCGAGTTTTTTATTACCAGTTGATAATCGTTTGTCTGTTACATGATAGATCAGTGGTGGATGAATCTTAGGGAACAACTGCAACCCATCACTAGATATCTT
>CAZQMI010000184.1:0-2822 GCA_964594475.1 uncultured Thermoplasmatales archaeon | reverse complement strand
GTGTTTGATCCCAAGGTGACCAGATCACCATTTGCAAGCACAACCTTCAATCCAATAACAGCATCTCGAGTTGCTCCGTATTTCACTGATCTTATACCTGATGCATTGGTTCCAATCATACCGCCAATAGTACAAATTCTTCCAGATGACGGAGTGGGCGGAAAGAAAAACCCATAGGGTTTCAATGCCTTGTTTAATTCATCATTGATGACTCCGGGTTCAACCTTACAGAGCACATCCTCAGGACGGATCTCAATGATGGTATCCATCAACTTCATATCAAGAACAATGCCACCATTCAAGGGAACGGTTTGTCCAGACATACCTGATCCAGCACCACGAGGGATCACAGGTATCGATTGTTCATTTGCATACCGCATGATCTTTTGCACCTGAGCAATCGTCTGTGGTCGAACTACGACATCAGGGACCTGTCGATGAACTGAAGCATCCGATCCATACACATAGCGATCAGCAATGTTGTCGGAAACGTTTTGTTTTCCAACGATCTCCTTGAGTTTTTCATTATCTATCTTCATAGTTTAACCTTTATTGGATTTGGACCGAGTTTTTTCAATGTTGCCACAAAATCAGTAACCACCCGAGCAAATTTCTGTCCTTCTGAAGCAGAAATATATTCAAACCGAACGCGCTCGGGTTCTACACCCATGTCCTCGAGTAATTTCTTCAATAATTTGATCCGGCGGTTTGCTTTATAATTGCCAGATTGATAATGACAATCACCAGGATGACACCCAGCAACAAGCACGCCATCAGCACCTTTCTTTAATGCATCTAAAATAAAATCGGGCTCAACTCTACCTGAACACATCACTCGGATGGATTTGATATTTGATGGATATTTAATTCTACTTGTTCCTGCTAGATCTGCTCCTGCATAAGAGCACCAATTGCAGAGAAATCCAATGATGGTTGGTTCAAAATCAGTCATTTTGCCTTCACCTCAGCTCCTCCCCATATTATTTGAAAACGTTTTGTATAACTTCCTTTCAGCATCATAGATATCAACTTGCAACGGCATCCCACCAGGAAGCGTGTGTGTTGCACAGGCAAAACAGGGATCATATGCTCGAAAAGCCATCTCTACCATGTTCAACAATCCATCAGTGACCTTTCCATTTTTGATGATTCCCTTGGCTGCATCACGAACGGACATGGTAATAGCACCAGCATTGTTTGTGGTAGCCACAATCAAATTCGCTTTTTCGATCAATCCTTTCTCATCAACCTTATAATGATGAATCAGGGTTCCTCGAGCAGCCTCAGTAACTCCGATCCCTTCACCAGGCTTACCCACTGGATTTCGGATCTTTTCAGATGTAATCTCAGAATCATTGACTAATTCCTTAGCTCTCTCAGTTGCATATAATAGTTCAATCAATCGAGCCCAATGAAAGGCAAGGGTAGAATTCACTGGTTTTCCACCAAGGGTTTCAAACAATTTCCTGTATTCCTTATCAGCAAGGGGAGTTGCCATTCCCTCAGCAGCATTCAATCGACCTAATGGACCAACTCGGTAAATACCGCTTTTTTTACCATCGGTAAGACCTTGCCAACCTAGTTTTCGTAAAAAGGGAAACTTCATATAACTCCATTCCTCAACATGTTCAGCGACCTGATTGAAATAATCATGCACATCAAATTTCACAAACTCATCAGCATGCTGATCGGTCACCCGAATCATCCCATCATAAAAATTCACCTTATTATCCTCATCAACCAGGCCCATGTTATAGGTCTTCAACTGATAGGGATCGCTGAGAATGAGATCAACATAGTCTTTATTTTCAAGGACGATGTCATTAAATAGTTTCAGCGAAAACTGAGCAAACTCGACACAGGAATCAACCATTTCCTTGATGTCATCTACTTCAGCGTTATCCAGTCCTTTGGATACGCCACCGGGAAGCCCACAGACGGGATGAGTGGCCTTTCCACCAAGGATACCAGTGATCTTCTGACCATATGCTCGATGTTTAATGACCTCTTTACCGATATCGATCCCTGCTTTTTCGATGACGCCGAGCACATTGCGCTGTGATGCTGGTGCATCAGGACCCACTACGAAATCAGGGCCGCCAAGATAATAAAAATGAAGGATATGATCATAAATAAAATAGCCCATGTACATAAGTTCACGAAGTTTCTTTGCTGCAGTTGGTGGGTCAACATTGAACGCATCATCAAGAGCCTTTGTACTTGCAAAATGATGAGCAACCGGGCAGACACCACAGATCCTACTGGTGATCTGGGGCATGTCTTCAGCGCGTCTACCCTGCGCGAAACGTTCAAATCCCCGCAGTTCTGGAATCTGTAAATAGGCATTTGCTACATCACCAGCATCATCAAGAAAAATATTGATCTTTCCATGTCCCTCAAGACGAGTGATGGGATCAATGGTTATTTCCTTCATTTTTTCATCACCTTCCTATTAATAAGTGCACTTGGTAATCCATATTTATAAAACGTTCCAACTGGATCAACGATGTTTCCGATGAGTTCATTGAGTTTTTCCTCATCGATTCGTTCTTCATCCTCAATGCCTAGAATCGATGCCAATGCTGAGATCATTTTGGCTCCTTGATCGGAAGCATTCGGTGTTGGCCCCCCACAACCAGTACAGGGCATGTTTGCATTCAAACAGCGAGCCTCACAACCCCCTCGTGTTGCAGGTCCCATGCAAATGATCCCTTGTTCCAACAAACATTTCTCCTCAAGTTTGTCTATTTCATAGATCCGTTTGATCTCCTTGATCTTTTTCTCAGATTTTTCAAATCGACATTCATCACAGACTGATTTCA
>CAZQMI010000183.1:0-2902 GCA_964594475.1 uncultured Thermoplasmatales archaeon | reverse complement strand
CCCCAGGTGGATTAAGAGATACAGTTCCCTGCCCCTCTATTGATGTAGTTAAATAGTAATTTTTTCTACTATCATTTTTCAATGTAAAACTCCAGATTTCTGAGGTACTATTTGATTTTCCATCATCTGCTACTGCATACCAGCTATATTGCTTATCTAATTGGATTTCAACCCATACATATGCTTTTTTCATTGAAGGTAAACAATAATATTTGTCAATTAATGTACCATTTTCCCAATAAAAACTAACATTTAAACTATCATCATCTGGATCAGATATATCAACATATAATCTAATCATTCCATAGATTTGATAGGCAACAAGGTTTAAATCAGATTTTGTGACTAATCCATCTAAATCTACATCCCAGGGTTCTGAACCAGGTGGACTCACTGTTTCTCCAAGATGATTATGGACAAGAACGAAATCATCCCATTCAAGTTTATCATTTTTGTCAACATCTGCTTCTTCATCTGTAATGTTTATTAAGATTTCATTATCTTTTGGTGTAGGTTTATCTGGTTTGTTTGGTGGTTGATTAGCTGAGCTGATAATGATGGTTTTACTATTTGAAAAACCACTCACAGCACCATGCTCATCCTCAGCTTTTACTTTTATATAGTATGTACCCGCATTTCCCCATGAATGGGAAACACTACAAGAATCACCAGAATCATAATAACCAGTCCATTCATCAACAACACTATCGCCATTCCAATCCCAACCATAACTAACCATGTCATTATCAGAATCTGTTGTACTAGTTGTAAAATCATAAGAAACGTCGATATAACCTGATGAAACACCAGTCGGCCTAGAAGGAATATATGGTGGATTATTATCATCATTACTTTCCTGATAACATCCAGTATGGCAGGGATCATGGAAGAAAACAGGCCATTCATCATTACCAGCAGATCCTTCAAAATCCCATACATATATTTTGCTATCCCATGTTACAACAATAAGTTCATTATCACCATCATTATCTATGTCGCCCATAGGGGCTCCATCACCAAATGTGAATTCAGACAGATATTTTGGCATATTTTCTATCAATGAACCATCATGATTAAAAATATAATAATGTGGTAATTCACCAAGTCTACCCCAGCCACCACTATAGACAGTTGAAATCTCAGACCTACTATCAGAATCAAGGTTTCCAATTAAAGAGTTACCAGTAAATTTGTTTCTGATACCATTCATGCTTTCTCTTTCTATGGGGTAACCATTCAACATATTTCCATCATGTGAATAAGCATAAAGAATTTTATCTCCACAAATAACTATCTCAATATCTCCATCATTATTAATATCACCTAAAGTTGGAGGAGACATAGGACCATCATTACCGGTTACAGGCCAACCATAGACATCTGATCCATCAAGGTTTAAAGCATAAACTGTTCCCTCACTATCACCAGTTATAATTTCAAATTCATCATCATTATCTATATCAGCTAAAACAACGCTTGAGGCGTCACAGTTACTAGAATACAAATTTTTAGGCCAGTTACTATTTAGAGCTGTTCCATCATGATTTAAAGCATAAATCTTTTCATTACCAATAAAAATTTCAAGATAACCGTCACCATCAACATCGGCAACAGCTGCAGGATTAAGATTATAACCTAAACCAAGATATTTAGGCCAACCAGACAGATAATTTCCATTTAAATCTACAACATGTAAATAACCATCCCAGTCTTTAACAATTATGTCGATACTGCCATCAGAATCTACATCTCCAATTGATGGAGTAGCAAAATATCGACGACCATTTACCCTTTTAGGAAAACCTGAATAGTACGATCCATCATGGTTAAAAATATGAATATAACCCTCGTCATCCCCAACTACTAACTCATTATAACCATCATTATCAATATCATCTACAGCAGGACCATTTTGCATACTACCTGGCGATTGAATTTGTTTAGGCCAACCATTAACAAATTCTCCATCATACCTGTATACATATATATAATCTCCATATGCAAAAATAATATCTTTTTTACCATCACCATCAATATCAACTATATTTGGTTGATTAGCTAATGACATAGCACTAGAAAAATCTGGAGAAATTAGATTTAATTCCCTTGGCCAACCATCTTGAATATCAGTATCTATACATATTTTAATTTCATCAATACTCTCTCTAGTATTATAATAAGTTTTTAGTCTAAGATAATAATAACCTGAGACACTAAGAGAAGAAGTATCCCAAACACCAAGAGTATCTCTTTCCACAGGTAATTGCCCATTATTTTCTAAAACTATACCATTATCACTCCAAGACCCACCTTCACTACGCCATTGTAAAGTATAATAATCAAAACCATCACCCACAGATGAACCTTCAATGTTAATACTTTCCCAAGATGGAAAAACTTCACCTACATACCAATAATGATCATCATTTAAATCCATAGGATATTCAATTTCAGTGTTTTTAATATCAATAACAACTCTATCTTCAGATTCCATTACATTATTTTCAACAGTCAATTTAAGAGAATACTCGCCATCATAAAGACTTGAAATATCCCAAGAAAATAAAACACCATCATCAACCTGGTAGAACTTATCAACAATCTTTATCCAGCCAGTACTTCCCTCTGAATAATCAACACCTGATTTATAATACAAAGAAAATTTTTGGAAATTATCAGCAGTGGCAGTACCATATATATCTAAAACTGTACCACACACTTTACCAGAGGTAATAATCTCAGATACCGGTGGAGCAATATCCAAATCCACAGCAGACAAAACATCAATACGACCATAACCCTGAGTATTCATATCATAACCCAAATCAACACCAGTCTCTCTAAGAGCCATCTTAATCTCACCTGGAGACCAACTAGGATGCATCTGCTTAACAAGAGCCAC
>CAZQMI010000182.1:0-2918 GCA_964594475.1 uncultured Thermoplasmatales archaeon | reverse complement strand
AGTATCTCAAATAATAGTAAGTTATTAAAATCGCTGATACGCTTAACTGCAAAAAACGGTTCAAATCGGACACTAATGTCGGTTGAGTTCGGACAGTGATGTCGGTTCTAATCGGACAGTGATGTCGGAAATGATTCGGACACTTTGGAGTAAAAACCGACACTTAAGTTTAATTTAATTAAACGAAGCTGAAGAGATATTTTCTAAATTTTAATAAACTCTTTGTAGATTATTTTACAAAGGTTTGAAATGAGGACAATATCAATGAAACAAGTTCGTGATGTGTTAAGGCTTCATAGTGTTATGAATCTCTCACTACGAAGAATAGAGGGTGCAACAGGAGTGGCTAAAAGCACTATCTCTGATTACATAAAAAGATTCAAGGCATCAGGGCTGCATATTGAGCAGATTAATGTGATTGACGATGATGTGCTACGCTTAAAGCTTTTTGGAGAACAGATATCGGATATTGGCTCAAAGAGAGCCATACCCGATATGAGTCTGATTCACAAAGAGATGAAACTTCGTAAAAAAACAAAGGTTACATTACAGCTACTTTGGGAAGAGTATAAAGAGTCCAACCCAACCGGATACAGCTATACTCAATTTCGCTTCTATTACCGCAAATACAAACAGATGCTAAATCCATCCATGAGACAGACTCATCTAGCAGGAGAGAAGCTGTTTGTGGATTACAGCGGGCTTACTATACCTATTTATGATCAAAGAACAGGCAAGGTACACAAGGCGCAGATATTTGTAGCAGTACTGGGTGCAAGCGGATACACCTTTGTGCATGCTACGCACTCTCAAACACAGGAGGATTTTATCTACTCCCATGTGATGTGCTACAACTTCTTTGGAGGAGTGCCAAGCATTGTAGTTCCCGACAATCTCAAAAGCGCCATTATCTCCAATAATAAAAATGGAATAGTCGTAAATGAGAGCTACGCCGACCTAAATCGTCACTACAGCGTTGCGGTACAACCTGCACGTCCTCGCAAACCAAAGGATAAACCTAAGGCTGAACAAGGTGTGCAAGCGATTCAAAGATATATCCTTGCAAGGTTTCGTCATCATAAATTCTTCAGTGTTGATGAGTTAAATGAGGCACTGGCTTCTTTGTTGGATAAATACAACAATAAAATAGTAAAACACCTGCAAAAAAGCAGAGCAGAACTCTTTGAGGAGATTGACAAACCCTATCTTAACCCACTTCCTATGAACAGCTATGTCTATAAGCAATTTAAAATTGCAAGAGTGAATCAAGATTATCATGTGACTCTTGAAAAATGCAACTACTCAGTACCGTTTAAATACATCAAAGCCGAAGTTGAAGTGAGATACTCTACTAAAAGCGTATATATCTATCATAAACATAAACTCATAGCTGCTCATACAAGACTAAGGCGTATCGGCGATACATCTACACTGCATGAACATATGCCTAATGAACATCAATATGTAAATGAGAAAATGAACCCGGACAGACTTCGTTCATGGGCTAAAAATATTGGAGAGTATAGCTGTGTATTTGTTGAAGATGTGTTTGCAGAAGTGGAGCATAATTCACAAGCGTATAGAAAAATATCAGCAGTGCTCTCACTTGCAAAACTCTATGGAAACACAGAATTGGAGCTGGCACTTATGTATGCAACAAAGATGGGAACCATTACCACAAGGTCTATCAAATCAATTCTTGATAAAAAACTCTATCTTGCAAAAAGTGCGAACAATGTACCGCCCGTGCAGCCATCACTTTTTAATACCCATACTAATATCCGCGGTGCGGATGAGTACAAATAAAAAAACAAAAGGAATCCTACAATATGAATCACACACCAATCATCAATAAACTTACAGAGCTTGGATACAAAGGCTTTAAAGAGGCATATATGTATCAAATAGAAGATGTAAACTACGACTCCATGAGCTTTAACGAGAGGCTATACCAACTCCTTGATGCACAAGATATATCTCTTGCCAATAAGCGAATAACCATGAATCATCGACTCTCAAAAATAAAAGATAAACAAGCGTCCCTTGATGCAGTAGATTATGACGCAAGAAGAAAAATAAATAAAACGCAGATACTATCCCTAGCATCACTTGGCTTTATCCATGCCAAGCAAAATATCATCATTACGGGGAAAACGGGTACAGGCAAATCATACATCGCACAAGCTCTTGCAAATCGTGCCATATTTGAGAGTTACAGGGTTTATTATATCAGAACACCCTCACTGCTTGAAGAGATAAGACTCTCTAGAATAGATGGTACTTATACAAATCTTTTAAAAAAATACTCAAGATTTAAACTGCTTGTGCTTGACGACTTTGGAGTTGCACCAATAATCGAAGATGATGCTACAAATCTATTTGAAATTATAGAGGATAGAACAGAGATAAACTCCACAATAATCACTTCCCAGCTCCCAGTAAGCGAGTGGTATAACTATCTCAACAACAATACAATTGCTGATGCTATTTTAGACAGAATCGTTCACTCTTCTCACAGAGTTGAACTCAGCGGTCCATCCATGAGAAAAATGAAATCTACTATTCAAAATGGTATATCTTTAGAAAAAATCCAAGAGAAATAAAAAATCATTCGGACACTTATGCTAAAATACCGCCACAGAAAATATCTCTTCTTCAACTGTCCGATTTAAACCGACAGAGGTGTCCGGATAAACCGTTATATGCAGCCCCGGACATTTTCGGCTCCTTGGCTTTGGCCTTGCTGTTTTGAAACAGATCTGTCGGCTTTTTGCAAATCTTCACGAGTTACTGCTTGACTCGGGCTCTCTCGCTCATGAAGAGCTGCTGCGACACTTTGCAATTTTTGCGCATAATCATAAAGTTTTTGAGAGTCTAGCTCTCCATTTGGATTAAGCATCTCTTTAAAGCTCTGCTCG
>CAZQMI010000181.1:0-3022 GCA_964594475.1 uncultured Thermoplasmatales archaeon | reverse complement strand
GTCAGTTTACCTGGCGTCCTTCAAACTACCAGATAAACTAGGAGGAATAGTATTGGCCGGAAGTAAAGGAATGAAAGCTTTTGTAGAAACTGCAATTGAAAATAAAAAAGAAGAGGAAAGTAAACTCAAAATTGATGATGATATGTTTGGTACCCCTCGCATAACCATTATCGGTTGTGGTGGAGCAGGAGGAAATACCATAACCAGGTTGAATAAACTAGGAGTTAAGGGTGCTAAAACCATCGCAATCAATACCGATAAACAAGCACTAGATCTTGTTGAAGCAGACGAGAAAATATTAATCGGCCGAGAAGTCACCCGAGGTCTTGGTGCAGGAGGATTCCCAGAGGTCGCTGAACGCTGCGCCAGGGAATCATCACGAGAAATTGAAGAACTCATCAAAGATGCAGATCTGGTTTTTATCACCGCAGGGATGGGCGGTGGAACAGGGACTGGGACTGCACCAGTAGTTGCAGAAATCGCTCGGAAACATAATGCTGTGGTCACCTGCATGATATCCACACCGTTCAATGTGGAACGTGCACGATTGATTAAAGCCGATGAAGGACTGGATAAACTCCGTGTAACTGCAGATAGTACCGTTGTCCTTGATAACAACCGATTGCTTGAATTTGTGCCAAATCTGCCTATTAACCAAGCGTTTTCCGTGATGGATCAAATGATTGCTGAAACCGTGAAAGGACTTTCTGAAACCATCACTGTTCCCTCATTGATCAATCTGGATTATGCCGATATGAAATCCATCATGAACCAAGGTGGACTTTCGGTGATGCTTTGGGGAGAAGCTGATGAAGATGCCGGAGTGGAATCCATTGTTACCGAAGCACTTAATCATCCACTGCTCAATGTTGATTATACCGGAGCCAATGGAGCGTTAGTCCATATCACCGGTGGACCGGACATGAGCCTGAAATACGTGCAAGATGTAGCCAAAAAACTGACTGAGGATCTTGATTGCTATTCAAATGTCATTCTTGGTGCCCGAGTGCTTCCAGAATTTGAAGGAAAATGCAGAGTGATGGCCATTATGACTGGTGTACAATCACCAAATTTACTAGGGCCAAATCAAACCGCGCAGATGCAACAAAGTCCAACCAAGAAAGTGATGACCAGTCCAAAATATAATATCGACTTTGTTCGATAAAAAAGAAGTATTACTTCTTTTTTTCTTTTTTTAATCAATATGTATTTTTGTTCCAAGGAATGATTTATCCAACATTGCTTTTTCAAGTTCTGATAATTTCTTTCCATTTACTACCATAGTAGGAATTCTTGCATGATCAATTTTTTTTAATGCGGGTCCATCAATGACCACATTGCTTCCCGCTGCATCCCAAGACTCGCCGTATTGACCAAGCAGATCTTTAATGGAAATCTCAGGGATTCGGACTGCATTAGGAAATTTATTTGGATCCTTATCAAAAACACCATCCACATTCGTTGCAATAATGTATTTATCCGCGTGAACTGCTTCAGCAAGTTCTGCTCCTACATAATCTGTGCTGTGACCTGGTGTAGTTCCACCCATGATAATGATATCATTTGATAGTGCTGCGGCTTCATCACAACTGATAGGAATTGTTTTGTTTGCTGTTTGAAAAAGTTTTGATAAGAACGTAGCATTAACCCGAGTAATCATGATTCCAAGATCATCAAGGTCTGATTCAGTTAGATTGAGGTTTCGACCTTTTCTAATATATTCTCTTGCTGGTTTTCCCCCTCCAACAACGAGATAAAGCTTGGAATTAGTGCTCATCTGCAAACATAATGAAACAAAACTTTTTAGATACTCATCAGTTGCATCAGAGGATAAGAGAACCGATCCGCCAATTGAAATGACCATAGAATTCATATCATAGCTGAAAAGGAAAAAGGGATTAATATGTCTTTTTCAAACATGAGTACTTTATTATCTATGCTACTTCTGGACCTGCTTGAGCTTGGCCTTTTTTTGCATTGTTCCCAAGTCTCACTTGAGGTAATGGAATTGGTGGGGGCAAACGCAGATCCTTAGCAATTCCAACCGCTTGTGGAACACAGGCATGCATAACTGCAGTATGAATCCGACTCGCAATCTGGTTGGGCATTTTATGTGAATCGTTCCAATTATTAACCAAATTTTTGGAATCCTCACCCTGATATACCAGGGTTCCTTCGATCTTAATCATTCCAACTGCTCCGTAGCTAGCAGTATACTGAAAATCAATGCGAGCTTTGTCATCCTGCATATGTTCCATACGGTTGATGTTGCTATTGTGATCTATACGGACCTTTTGAGGTCTTGACTGTAACTCTGAATATCGTCGCGCTTCGATACCTTTCAGTTGAATGTTCATAATATTCATACGAGCTTCATAAAGAATCGGGGGTTTTTACATGTTTCGCCTGATAAAGATACCATGTCCAGGAAAAAAACTGAAATTTATTATAAGAAAAGGATTCATATCTATAATCCATAGTTATGCATGTTTATCAACATTAGTTAGCTATGTTTAATTAGTTTATCAATATTTTTTTTATGCAATACACTGACCAACAATGTACAATAAAATATAAATATAAATTAAAATAATTTATTCTATTAGGAATTTGAAATGTTTGGTTTGAAAAAGGAGGCAGGTCTGGAGAACAAAAAGGAGGACAAATAAAACATTAACAGAGGGAGAAATTAGAAACTCTCTCTCACCTCTCCAGACCTTCCATTATTATTCTTATTAATACTTCTATAAATAATTTATGGTCTTTTTGATAAAAATCATATGATTTTTTTGTAATGAAATTCGGTTCTTAATCAATAGAATATATTTTTATTATTTATTTCTTGATTATATTGTAATTATTGACAATATATATAATCTATAAATAATGTTTAGGTCGATTCATATTTGCTTGTTGATACCAGGTAGAAAGAGAGGAAAAATAAAGTTTAGGGGGCAATATTATTCCCCCCTTCCACCAATCTTAGACACTTAAGGCATTAATAAGAAGAATAATTAAATAT
>CAZQMI010000180.1:0-3049 GCA_964594475.1 uncultured Thermoplasmatales archaeon | reverse complement strand
AGACTTCACCTTTTCGTACCGTAAAGGAGATATTATTCACTGCCACTACATTTCCATATTTCTTACGAAGATTTTGAACAATAATGGCACTATTTTTAGGTTGAACTTGCTGTTCGAAAGTGACTTTTCCCTCAGTGGAACATGCTGGACAGATAACTTTTTTGATCTCTCCAGAGTTCCCGGAGATAGGAAGTATTGTTTTGCATTGAGGGCATTGAACCTTTTTTAACACCATAACGTTTCAACCGAGATTGGATGCGGATTAGATAACTAGTATTTATGCATTTTTCAGATTTCTTTCATATTCATCATCATAATCTTTATTAGCACATGGATACATCCTGCATGAGCAAATGAAATATAGTCATTTGTGGTTGAGTGTGAGAACGGATGGATTTTAATTTACTTCGCCCATTAATAAAAAAAAACAGTTCAAAAATCGTCTTTTTAGTCATGGATGGAATTGGAGGCCTGCCTGGAAAAAACGGACAAACAGAACTTGAAGCAGCATTTACTCCTCATCTTGACAAACTCGCTGAAGAGGGCATATGTGGATTGCAAATCCCAGTTGCCTCAGGAATCACTCCAGGTAGTGGTCCTGGTCATCTTGGAGTCTTTGGTTATGATCCAATACAATACCAGGTTGGGCGAGGTGTACTTGCGGCAAATGGGATTGGTTTTGATTTGCAACATGGTGATGTAGCCGCTCGAGGAAACTTTTGTACTATTGATGAAAAGGGGAGGGTAACCAATCGAAGAGCGGGACGTATTTCCACTGAGAAAAACAAACAACTCTGCACCCTTCTGCAAGATAAGATATCCCTCCCCGATGTAGAGGTCTTTATTGAACCAGTAAAAGAACATCGATTATTGCTTGTTTTACGAGGCAATCATCTATCAAGTTCATTAAAGGATACGGATCCTCAGGAAACAGGATTACCACCACTTTCACCTCAGGCGACATCTGATGAAGCAAAACATATGGAAGATCTCATTGCTTCATTTTTAGATCAGGTTCAGGAAATACTTCAGCAAGAACATCCCGCAAATATGGTTCTGCTTCGTGGATTTTCTCAACGACCCGATTGGCCGTTGATGAATGATTGTTTCGGATTGAAAAGTGCTGCCATTGCATGCTACCCCATGTATCGAGGGCTCGCAAAATTGATCGGAATGGATGTACTGCAGACCGGACAAAATATAGACGATGAATTTGAAACCCTAGAACAGTATTGGGATGACTATGATTTTTTTTATCTTCATGTAAAAAAAACCGATAGTCATGGAGAAGATGGTGATTTTGATAAGAAACAATCCATCATTGAAGAGGTAGATAGTTATATCCCTCGACTAAGACAATTAAATCCAGATGTAATCGTGGTAACAGGTGATCATTCCACTCCCTCAAAACTTGCATTTCATAGCTGGCATCCAGTACCAGTTCTTCTCTGGTCAGAAGTCTGTCGAACAGATTCAGTGAAAACATTTAGTGAAAGAGCCTGTATGACTGGAGGACTCGGTCCCCGAATACCATCGGTTGATCTCATGGTGATTGCGCTTGCTAACGCAAAACGATTAGATAAGTTTGGTGCATGATATTTTTAAACAATTGATTCTGGATTGATCTCCTAATAGTACACAATAAGTTTAGTTAACAAATTATCTATTGAGTCATGAAATAATGGGAAAAAAAGAAGATCATTTAATACAACTCTCATCACAGTTTTACTATATCCTTTGCTTTTTCAGTATAATTATTCATTAATTTAATTTTATTATACATATTATCTTTTTTTAATCCTAAACATAACATTTATATTAACAAAATCTATACACTTAATTGAATCTGACAAAGAGTGGAGGCAGATTCGGAAAGGAGGCAAAAAATGATAGATAATAATAAAATTAGAAAAAAAACTGTTTTAACATCTTTGATATTGGCGATTTCATTAGTTTCAATTTCTACTTTGATTCCAATAATAAATGCAGATTATATTGATGAAAATAATGATATTATTCATAATCTATTTCAATCAGAAGATAACAGTCATATTCAGGAAAAATTTTCCAAGTATATAACTATAATAAAGAACAATAATGTTCAAACTAATGGATTAAATTTTTCAAATTTTGGTGAAGATTCCACCCATAATACAAATGACAAAGATTTTGAAAGTTATTGGGAGGTATATCTTGTTAATTTAGGGATTTGGCAGGGTGAGGATAATGAATTATGGACGTTAGTTGCAAAAAGATTATTGAATGTTGTTGGCTTTGAAAATTATCGTGATTGGCATCAGAGCATTAATTCAGGCATTGGAACAGTTTGGGATTGGGCATTTATCTTAATTTTTTTAGCATTTATTTGTATTTTTAGTGGTGAATTAGTTATAGGTTTATTAGGTTGGTTAATTAGTTTTATCGATGTATATATTTTGTCCGCATCATTAGGATATTCTTTTAACGGCGAAAATAAATTTAATAATAAATTGTTAAATCATGAAGTTAATATAATTCTATTTATTTCAAATTCAGATGGGGAGGGTATACCAAATTTGCATAATACATTTGGTGGAATTACAGCTATCAATGATAATGCAAAGGCTGAATGTGATGGTACGGATGGAAAAAAAATTGATCTTTTTACTTATAAGATGCAACCTATTGACGGTATGGTCAATGGTTGGTATTCTCTTAAAGGTCGAGAGAATCCATATAAAAAAGCACCGTGTCCACCTGGAGAATGGACCATAACGGTTGGTGGTAATAATGAGTATAACGGTACCACAATATACATAGGGCATGGGTATTCTAATCCAATAGAGGGTGGCGCAGATAGAATTATCCAAAATATTGAACTTGGAAGAAGGAGATAAAACAATTTTTGGGGAAAGTTAAATTTTACCAAAATTAATTAATTGAGAATCATTAGATACATTTAATAAAGAACTTGGTAGATCACTCTCCATACTTTTTTTCATTGCTTCGATTGTTAACCTGAATTTCGCACTTCAATCTATATTCTGCTTCTTTTTTTGATTAGAACACA
>CAZQMI010000179.1:0-3099 GCA_964594475.1 uncultured Thermoplasmatales archaeon | reverse complement strand
TCTGTCCATCAAAGACAAAAATATGAACTCAAATATTTTTTTATGAACTCGCCGGAGAACCCAGTTTTCCGTTGAGTACGTAGGAATAACATACGCCCTGGAACCAACAGTTGAACCTCATATTATCTTGTGGTTCTTTTAACCTTCCAAAAAAACGTATAAATAAAACCATTAATTATCAAACATCAATAACGATATCCCTTCATCTCCGCATCAGTAAATCTCACATGTAAACCAAGCGCCATCCGATTAACAAAATTAAAATAAGACACAATCAACGCAACTTCTAAAATCTCCGCATCAGTCAACCCCTGCTTTCTCAAACCAACAACATCAGATTCCTCAACCAGATCCGGAGACCTGGTTAATTTCATCGTATAATCCAACACCGCTTGTTGTTTCGAAGAAAAACAAGAACAATCCAAATCACGAAGGAACCGTTCAATCTTTTCTTTGTCCTTCCAGTAAAAATTCAACGCTTCAACATGATGATGAATACAATACGAACAATTATTCAACTTGGAAACAACAACTGCAATAAGCTCTTTATCCTCTCGAGATAATGATGATTTATTAAACATGATATGAGAATACAATTCCATATGATCCTTCATAGTTTCAGGAAGTAAACTATGGATTTTAAGAATATTAGCAATTTTACCCCGTCTTCTCTTCAATTCATCATACACCCTTTTAAGACGTTCATCAGCCTCTGATTCATCAATCACCTTAATCCAAGCCATACCTATCATATCCAAACAAAAACTAATCACCATAAAATATGTTCATCATACATGTTCAATATCCATGAAATCAGCCACAAGACGACTATCAGTGACAAGATCACTAATACTCAACTTATGCACATCATCCACACCATTCGAACGAGCAAACACTGTTAACTCATCATTCGTACCCAAATAAAAATTCTTAAATCCACGAATCGCAGCTTCCTCATCAAACAACTCCCGCAGCTCCGGGTTCTGCGTGGTAATCCCCACGGGACACGTCCCCGTGTGACACACCCGAGCCTGAATACACCCAATACTCACCAACGACGCAGTAGCCAACGCCACAGCATCAGCACCAAGCGCAAGCGCCTTAGCAATATCCGAACTACTTCTAAAACCACCCGTAATACACAACGAAACCTCACTACCTGCGTTATCCAAATATTTCCTTGCTCTCCTCGTTACAAAAAGAGGCGGAACACCAACATTATCCTTCAAAAACCGTGGTGATGAACCCGTTGCCCCTCCCCGGCAATCAAACGTGATAAAATCAGGATGTGCCTGTAACGCAAACGCAAGATCCTTTTCAATATCACCCGCGGCTACCTTGATTCCCACAGGTTTCCCATCAGTGATATTTCTAATATGCTCCACTTTTTGCTGTAAATCATCTAAATTATTCACCCCGGAAAATCTTCCGGGTGACACAGAATCCTCCCCGGGTGTAATCCCTCTCATCCGCGCTATCTCCTCGGTTACCTTGTAACCGGGAAGATGACCTCCTAACCCCGGTTTCACTCCTTGCCCAATCTTTAACTCCACGGCATCAGCCTGCTTGATTATAGTATCATCATGTGAAAAACTTGCAGTACCCAATTCATAAATATAGGTATCAGCTGCCCTACGCGACTCCGGTAACATACCGCCTTCACCTGAGCACATCGCGGTTCCAACAAGACTTGATCCTTTCGCTAACGCAATCTTTGCTTCTTTAGAAAGAGCACCAAAAGACATATGGGAAACATAAAACGGCATAGATAATTCAAGAGGATGCTTTGCTGTTCGACCAATAATGGTTTTCGTGTTCACCGCTACCGTTTCATTCAAGGGCATCTTATGTAATTGAGCTCCTTTAAACACCACGGTTTCAAAACCCGGAAACGAAAGAAGTGTACTCATCGCAGAGTTCTCACTCAATCCAGACTGTGATAATTTCTGAATACTCCGAATTCGATCATCTTCACTAAATGGGGGTGGAATGATTTTTCCTTCATCACGGAATTTCGTATACCAATGTTGCCCATCGCAGAACGGTTTATTATTTGATTTACCACAACGGCAAAGCGCATAATGTTCCGTTGAATCCGGATGATCCTCATCGTAGAGTTCAATTGAGCCTTTCACGAAATACGGACCATCCTTGGTGACCTTGATATCTGGATACTCTGAATACGTATCATACAACATTCCATCAATGGAATAACTCAACGCTCCAGATGGACATTTCTTAATCGTTTCAATGATATCCTCAACAGATGCAGCATCCGGATCAATCCATGGTTCAACACCCATTCTGAAAACCTTGGGTAATCCATCCGTGCAGAATCCAACATGAGCACAAATACCACGGTCATCATGAATCACAATATGTTTTCCTTCATAATCATCAATGCGACGAGGCATCCGATCTTTTTGTTTCTCATCCGACCAACCAGTTTTCCCATGAGATCCATCACAAAACGGTTTATTTTTCGAATGACCACAACGACATAATGCCAGACTTTTTTTCGCGACCCGGTAATTATTCCCGGTTGCTTCAGTGAGATGAGAGATGTTTTTAACCACTAACGGTCCATTTTTCGCTGTTTTAATCTTATTCTTATTCAATGATCTGACACCAATCCAAAATTATTCTAAGTATTATTCAACCGCATAAACCTTTAGATGATAAAATAAGTTACTGTTGAATATTGTTATTGTTAATACGATCAGAAGGAGTAATTTGATGATACTACGAAATCATTGAAGCATGGCTAATTGATGGATTTCTTCAGAAGAAAGCGGTCGGTTATAGATACGGATATCATCAAGTTTTCCATCAAAAAAATGGATCTCTTTATTCCAAAAACCTTTCCCGAAAACAAGTGATTCATGCATCACGGCATCCTTGAAAAACTCCGCGGTGAAGGCATCACCAAAATTATAATGCCGGTTAAACAGTTCTTTTCCATTCAAATACCCGGTATTATAGCCGATGTTGTTGTAGTATCCTACGACAACGGCGAAATGATACCATTCATTTTCCTGTAAGTTTCTCTTTGAATCAAAACAAAGCGAGGGATATAATTCACAGCCATTTGAAAAAAAC
>CAZQMI010000178.1:0-3124 GCA_964594475.1 uncultured Thermoplasmatales archaeon | reverse complement strand
AAGGTTGCAAATGGACTTGCCAGACACTCAGAAAAGTATGATATTCTCGGTGTTATAGATAGCACAAAGACTGGTCTTGATACTGGAGAATATCTTGATGGAATAAAAAAAGGGATTCCAATATTTTCAAGTATAAATGATGCCATCGAAAAATTGGGCTTTGTTCCAGAATATTTCATATATGGTATTGCAGCACAGGCAGCATATCTTAATCATGAACAGAGGGGGGTAATTTTAGGGTCCATGAAAATTGGGATGAATTTCGTAAATGGTTTACCGGAATTTTTCACCGAAGATGAAGAGTTTATCCGCAAGGCAATTGAGTACAGCGTCCATATCTACGATATGAGAAAAGCGCCGCCGAGAAAGCATCTGCATATTTTTTCCGGACGAATCCATGAGGTCACCACTCCAGTAATTGCGGTGATGGGTACAGACTGCGCCGTTGGCAAAAGAACAACTGCGGTAAGACTCATTAAGGCCTTGAAACTGGTGGGATTGAACCCGGCATTTGTAGCAACAGGGCAAACCGGTCTGCTTCAAGGGGCAAAATATGGTATTGCTGTGGATGTTTTAACTTCAGGGTTTGCGACAGGAGAAGTTGAAAATGCAATTATGAATGCCCATGAAAAAGAGCATCCGGATATTATTGTTGTCGAAGGACAGGGGGCCCTGAGCCATCCGGCATATACCTCTTCAAGCGCAATTTTAAGAGGATCAAATCCAAATGCAATTATTCTTCAGCACCCGCCGAGAAGAACAAACCATTGCGATTATCCCGATATATCCATGCCCACACTTGAAAGCGAAATCGAATTGATAGAATCATTCTCCAAATCAAAGGTAATTGCAATCACAATTAACCATGAGGACATGACTGATGCTGAAGTAAAAAACACAATAGTTGAATATGAATCTAAATATGAACTACCAACTACAGATGTCTTAAAATTTGGATGTGATAAACTTATTAACTCGTTATTCACCGTTTTTCCGGAGATGAAAAAAGGAGTCTCCACAAAATGCTAAATCCTCGAATAGAAATAAATCTTGAGAAAATTGTCCATAATGCAAAAAAATTGATGGAACTATATAGTTCAAAAGACATCAGTGTAATTGGAGTTACGAAGGTGGTTTGCGGAGATCCAAATATCGCTAAAGCGTTAGTAAAAAGCGGAATAAACATACTTACAGATTCCAGGATGGAGAACATCAGAAGGATGCGAAATGCTGGTGTGCACGCCAAATTTCTTTTACTAAGAACTCCCCGTCTTAGTCAGGCAGAAGCAGCTGTGAAATATGCGGACATTAGCCTTAACTCCGAACCTTCAGTCATCGAAAGACTCTCAGAATATACCATTGAGTATAATAGCACCCATAAGATTATATTAATGGTGGAATTGGGAGATTTAAGAGAGGGGGTTATGCCGTCAGATTTAGATGATACAATTAAACACGTTTTAGCTATTGAGAACAATGAACTTATTGGTCTTGGAACAAACCTGGCCTGTTTTGGAGGAATTAAAGCCAATGAGAAAAAAATGAGATACTTTTCTTCAATTGCTAATGATGTTGAAGAAAAATTCGGGCTGACATTAGAGTTTGTATCATACGGTAACTCTGCTAACTATAACTGGTTTATGTCGACAAAGAAAGTTGGAAGAATCAATGACCTGCGACTGAGTGAATCAATATATTTGGGATGTGAAACCATTTATAGGAAACCCATCCCGGGGCTATACACCAATGCAATGACCCTCGTTTCAGAGGTTATCGAATCAAAAATCAAGCCGTCTGTGCCCTATGGTGAAGTCAGTCAGGATGCATTTGGAAAGATCTGGGAGTTTAAAGAACAGGGCCACATTAGAAGATCTATTCTTGGTGTTGGATTACAGGATATTTTAATATCGGGATTAACCTCCCGATTAGATGTTGAAATCATCGGGGCAAGCAGTGATCACATTATTGTTAATGCGAAGAATATTGATTTAAAAGTAGGCAACGAACTTGAATTTGATTTGAATTACGTATCCTTACTCTCAGCTATGACTTCTCCATATGTAAAAAAAGTAAGTATTGATCGATTGAATGCCCAGGAGTATTGCGAAAAGGTTGAACAAAAAAATCGATGGCATATACAACAGTTACCAATGATTTCAATTAAAGAGGATCATTCTCCATTAATTAGTCTGAACGAATCAGGGTTTAATTTGATATTTGAACCATCTATTAAAAAAGATTACAAATATATGGTTAGAGAAGCTGTTTTTGACAAAATCGGACGGATAAGCAAACGATTAGATAAAAAAGACAAAACGTTAATAATCCGCTCGGCATGGAGATCTTTTGAACATCAACGAATTTTATGGGAAAAAAGCGTAGATTCATTGAAAAAAGAATACCCGAAAAAACAGATAGAAGAAATTGAAGAAATTGTTTCATATTTTATTGCCCCACCTAGTAAATCCATGCATTCAACTGGAGGGGCTGTTGACGCCCTCATATATGATTTGAAAAATGATTGCGTTATGAGTTTTGGAACTAATGATGGATTAAAAATAACCCTTAATGACAAATGTTACCCATATCATCCGTATATCACAACTGAAGCGAAAAACAATCGGAAATTGCTAATTGATCTCTTTGAAGAAGAAGATTTTGTAGTAGATATAAAAGAGTACTGGCATTTTAATTATGGAAATGCCACCTGGGCAATAGAAAAAGGAAAAGAACATGCAATATATGGCATTATTGAGAAATGAATAAATCTCCCTCAAATTCATCAATCACTTTAATTAAATCGAGATCTCACTCTCAGCAAGGAATAATTATAAATTCTATGCCTTGATCTAAATCAATTAAAAGTAAATAATAATTCAAATATTAGTATTAAATTATTATAAAATGTGCGAGGGGGATTTGAACACTTAGGAACATTGCCCAAAATGGAAACTGTATAATTAATGATTTTTCTTCTGTTGAGAATGGAATAAGTGCCCACCTTATGATTTTTAAGTTTTTACCAGTAAACATAAGTTCAAATAATATTATTAATCACCTTATAAAAAATATGCAGGGGAAGGGATTTGAACCCTCGGACTCCTTCGAGACAGGATGTCTCATC
>CAZQMI010000177.1:0-3189 GCA_964594475.1 uncultured Thermoplasmatales archaeon | reverse complement strand
CGACACCCGCAAGAAGGTCGCGGCCTTCGTGGCCGACGCCGTCGCGAAGGGCGCGAAGATCGAATGCGGCGGCACGATGCCGGACGGTCCCGGCTACTTCTATGCGCCGACCGTGCTCTCGAACGTGCCCGAGACCGCCGACTGCGTCCACGACGAGATTTTCGGGCCCGTCGCCGCGATCCAGACGTTCCATGGCGAGGATGAGGCCGTCTGGCGTGCCAACCAGACGGAGTACGGCCTTGTCGCCTACGTCTTTTCCGAGGACATGAAGCGTGCGCTGCGTGTCTGCGAGCGGCTCGACTACGGGATGGTCGGGCTCAACCGCGGCCTCGTCTCCGACCCGGCGGCTCCCTTCGGCGGCACCAAGCAATCGGGCCTCGGCCGCGAGGGCGGGCATGAGGGCATGCTCGAATTCATGGAAACCCAGTACATTTCGGCGGAGTGGTGAGGGCGGCATGTCTTCTGAAGTGATCGCCAGCCCCTCCGTGCGCCGTCTCGCCCTCGAGAAAGGCATCGACCTCGACGCGCGCGCGCGCGCTCTGGGGCGCAACACGCTCGCACGGGAAGACCTGATGGATGCAAGTGGCGCGGCGCCGGCCGCGGACAGCGCGCTATGGGACGTGGATCACCGCCAATGGGGACCGATAACCGAGGAACCGGTAAGCCGCTTCGCCCGCGTCGCCGCCCGCAACCTCGCCGCCGCGACCGCCGTCATCCCATCGGTCACGCATCATGACAGTGCGGATGTGACCGCGCTCGAGGCGTTTCGGGCCTCGCTCAAGGACGAGGCGGAGGCGCGAGGCGCGAAGCTCACCGCACTCGCCTTCCATGTGAAGGCGCTGGCGCGGACGCTCCGCGCGTTCCCGCGCTTCAACGCGTCGCTGAGCCCGGATGGCGCCACGCTGATCCTCAAGGACTACGTGCATATCGGGATCGCCGTCGACGCGGACCACGGGCTGATGGTCCCGGTGATCCGCGACGCCGACCGGAAGGGTCTCTGGGCGCTGGCTGCCGAGATTGCCGATCTCGGCGCCCGCGCGCGCGCCCGGAAGATCGCGCCCGACGAGATGGGTGGCGCGTCGATGAGCGTCTCTTCGCTCGGGGGCATCGGCGGTGACGCGTTCTCCCCCATCATCAACCCGCCGGAGCTCGCCATTCTCGGCATCACCCGCGCCGGGATCCGTCCGAGATGGACCGGCGAGACATGGGAACCTGTCCTGATGCTTCCCCTCGACCTCACGTACGACCACCGTGTCATCAACGGAGCGGACGCCGCCCGCTTCATGCGCCGGTATTGCGATCTGCTGTCCGATCCGCGGCGCATGGTTCTCTAGCCTGGCATGACGCGGCGCGGCACGCCGCGCCGATCGGGCGACGTGTCACCCGATCATGACGGCGCGGACGTCGGAATCGATGTGCGGGAGGAACTGTTCGAAGTTCTCGGCGAACATGTCGACGAGCCTGGCGGCGGCGGTGTCGTAGGCGGCGGGGTCGCTCCAGGTGCCGCGGGGGTCGAGCAGGTCGGCGTCGACGCCGGGGACGGTGACCGGCACGTCGAAGCCGAAGTTCGGATCCTTCCGGAAGGTCCGGTGGGCGAGCGTGCCGTCGAGGGCGGCCGTGAGCAGCGCGCGGGTGGCGGCGATCGGCATCCGCCGGCCCTCGCCGTAGGCGCCGCCGGTCCAGCCGGTGTTCACCAGCCAGCAGGTCGAGCCGTAGGTGGCGATCTTGTCGCGCAGGAGCTGGCCGTAGACCTCGGGCCGCCTTGGCAGGAACGGGGCGCCGAAGCAGGTCGAGAACGTGGGCTCGGGCGCGGTGACCCCGCGCTCGGTGCCCGCGGCCTTGGAGGTGAAGCCCGACAGGAAGTGGTACATCGCCTGCGCCGGGGTGAGCCGGGCGATCGGCGGCATCACCCCGAAGGCGTCGCAGGTCAGCATGACGACGTTCTTGGGATGGCTCGCGACGCCGGTCTCCGACGAGTTCGAGATGTAGTGCATCGGGTAGGCCGCCCGCATGTTCGCGGTCAGGCTGTCGTCCTCGAAGTCGAGCTCCCTGGTGTCCGGGTCGTAGACCATGTTCTCGATGACGGTCGCGAACTTGGAGGTGGCGGCGTGGATCTCGGGCTCGGCCTGCGGCGAGAGGCTGATCGTCTTGGCGTAGCAGCCGCCTTCGAAGTTGAAGATGCCGCGATCCGACCAGCCGTGCTCGTCGTCGCCGACCAGCGTGCGGTTGGGATCGGCCGAGAGCGTGGTCTTGCCGGTGCCCGACAGGCCGAAGAAGATCGCCGCGTCGACCGGATTGCCCCTGGCGTGGTTGGCCGAGCAGTGCATCGGCATCACGTCCTTCTCCGGCAGCAGGTAGTTGAGGAGCGTGAAGACGGCCTTCTTGTTCTCGCCGGCGTATTCGGTGCCGCCCACGAGCACGAGCTTGCGGTCGAAATCGATCGCGATGACCGTCTCGGTCCGGCAGCCGTGGCGCTCGGGATCGGCGGAGAAGCTCGGCAGGTTGACGATGGTGAAGTCGGCGGTGAAGCCGTCGAGTTCGTCCCGCGCGGGCCGGATCAGCAGGTGGCGGATGAACAGGCTGTGCCAGGTCAGTTCGGAGACGACCCGCACCTTGATCCGGTAGGCCGGATCGGCCCCGCCGTGGAGATCCTGGACGAAGAGGTCGCGATCCCTGGCATGGGCGAGCATGTCGGCGTGGAGCCGGTCGAAGGCGGCGCGCTCCATGCGGGCGTTGCGGTCCCACCAGACGGTGTCCTCGGTGGTGGGAGAGACGACGACGTGCTTGTCCTTGGGCGAACGGCCGGTGAACTTGCCGGTGGTGACGAGCAGGGTGCCGCCGACGCCGAGCTCGCCCTCGCCGCGGGCCAGCGCGCGCGCGACGAGGTCCGGCTCGGTGAGGTTGTAGAAGGCGGTCGCGTAGCCCTCGATGCCCTGGTGGCGGAGCGTGAAGTCCGGGTTAACCCTACCCTTGTCGATGGCCACGGCGGTTCCTCTGCGTTCGGGACAGTCTCCCCATCGCTGATACCGGAGGCATTCCTCAATGAAAACAGCCGGTTGAAGAGGTTAGCGCAAACAAGGGGAATGTTAGCGCCAGACAGGCATACGGTCGCCCGACGAGAGGCCGGGCGCCCGATTTCTGACATGCGCGCTGACGACCGCGCTACTGGATGCACCATCCGCCGTCGAT
>CAZQMI010000176.1:0-3219 GCA_964594475.1 uncultured Thermoplasmatales archaeon | reverse complement strand
CTATTCATGCTCTATATATTAATAGATTGTTCAAAAACGATGGAAATATATTTTGAAAACATCTAAAGACACTACTCAGCAATTTCCCGTTTATGTAATAATGTTTTCCCTTTTTCTGAAATGTATATTGCTCGTAATTTACCTTGTCTTTTTGTAAAGATAAGGCCTTTCTCTTCAAGCCCTTCTAGTCGTTTTGCAGCAGTTGAATATGAAATGTTGAACTTTGACATCACTTTTTTAAAAGGAACTAAAGCATTGTTTTGATTTTGTTGATAAATGAATTTAAGTATTTCATAGACTGAGTCTTCAAGAGTTATTCCTTTGATACGTTGACTAGGAAGCGTGTGAAGTTCATTTTCAACAATTGCCATCTCACTATCTGATAGGATTGCTGGATCAAAACGAACAAACAGCATTGATTTGCTTTTAATCGCTATTTCATTGAGTTGATAGAGTGCATTGAGGAATTCATTGAATCCAAATTTGGTTAACAGATAATGTGTACTATCCAAAAGAATAATCGGATTATCTGTAGTCATACAAAATTCTTTCACCATTTTTATCAAAGTTTTTAAACCAGATATGGTAATATAGTCAGCGAATTTTTCATCTGCGAGTAAACGAACCTGTATATGTGATGATGAGGGTAGCAATGATGAAATAATTTCTGGATTCATTCGTGTGATAAGTAGACCCGGGTGATCCTTATTGATGAGATCTATAAAGAGATCAATTGCTGAATCAATTTGTTTGTCAGAAACAACATAACTATTTCCCTCCAGCAGTTTACCATGCATCTCAGCATCTCTAGTGATATCCTCTCCAATAAAGATAACACCCATCTTTTTATTGCCTTTCCCTCGAAGTAGTGATCCAGTGAGACGGATAATCTTTTTGGCATTATCTTTGGTAATCACAACAATATCAATAGTTGTTTTCTTTGATTTCCTGATATCTTTGATTGCATCTTCTATCTGCTGTGACTGACTAAATGCAGAAATTTTACTCATGGTTCGATTGGATACATCATTTTCTTTATACCCAATTATTTGTTCTGCTCGATCATTCCAAATAGTAATCCTTCCATTGTTGTTAACTGAAATAATGATTTTGGAGGTACTATCTATAACATTTTGCAGGTATTCTTTTGCTTCAATTGCATTTTTCTCTGCTTCTTTTCTCTCTGAAATCTCTTTTTTCAATTGTGTATTTATACTTTCCAGTTTTTTATGATATGCTTCGATTTCATCTTTGGCTTTTTTTTCTTCTCGTTTGGTTTCATAATCTTGTAATTCCCGTTTAACTGCTGGTGAAAGTTTTTTAAGATTATCCTTCATGATATAATCATCAGCACCAGTTTTCATGGCATCAACAGCAGTATCTTCGCCAATCTTTCCAGAGACTACAATAAAAGGGATTTCAAGATCTGATTCACGTAATATTTTTAAGGCTTCTTTCCCCCCAAACTTTGGAAGAACAAAATCTGAGATAACAATATCCCAATCATTTTCATCTATTGCTTTTTTCATTGATGCTTCTGTTTCGACACGATGCATATTAATATCTAAATCGCCTTTTTTCATCGCTCGTTTAATGAGTAGAGCATCATCCTCTGAATCCTCAATCAAGAGAACATTTATTTTTTTCTTCATTTTTATTCCTTCAATATCTCTATGTTATCATTATAGTTTTTTAAATATTGAATCATGATATGAAATTGTATGTTGTTTACATTAATATTAAACTTATATTATATTAAGAATCGCTCGAAACGATCTTTTTTTGCTTTGCATACAGGACAAACCTCAGGTGGTTCTTCACGAGCACAAAGATAACCGCAGACTTTACAACGCCAGATTGGATAAGACAATTCTTTATTGAGTATCTTTGATACCTCACCAGTTATTTTTTCATCATGCTGAGATCGTTTTTGCTTTAATGGCCTACGCTCAGGTATTGATTGCGGCTGTTTATTACCTTCCTTAATTTCTTTTGATACATATAAAGCACAATAGCAATTTCCATATTCATTGAGATCTGCATCTCGATAATCACAGGGGCAGATAATATCTAAATCCTCTTGTTTATTGCCTGAAGCTAATCGACAGGGACATGCCCAGTATCCATATCGTTTTTCATTTAACAAAATCCCCTGAACTAAATCTTTTGTAAATGCAGTGTCCGGGTTAAGATGATATCCACCTTCTTCAGCTTCACGATCTACTTTTTTATATAAAGAATTGATTTCTTCTTCAGTCACTTCATGTTCTTCGCTCATTTTTCTAATGCCTCTTTTATCTCTGTTTCTTTATAACCCGTGATACATTCATCATTAATTTTTATGATTGGATAGGAAAGACGAGGATTACATGTTTTCACTTCTTTTTCAATGTTTTCTTTTTCATCGCTCTTTAGTTGCTCCACGTCAATATAATCATATGAAACATGTAAGTCCTGTAATAATTTCTTTGTTTTTTTACACCATCCACAGGTACTCATCGCATAGAGAGTGATTTCACCTTTATCTTCTCCGTCAACATATTTCATCGTTCATACTTCCTCAAGGTTTGCAAATGTCCGTTGTATGATTTCTGGTAAGGCAGGATGAATATGCATGCTCTGACCAATATGGCCAACCTGTCCTTTTAGCTGCATAATAGTAATCACCTCTTGTATCACAATGGGAGCATAGGGACCAATAACATGAAAACCAAGAATCCGGAAATCCTCTTTATTTATAATTGCTTTTGCAAATGATTTTTTTTCCATCATTGCTTGACCTTTTGCAACTTGATCATAGGTTGCCGTGCCAACGAGTAAATCATAATGCTGGTTTTCGGCTTGTTGTTTGGTAAGCCCAACGGATGCAATCTGTGGATAAGAATAGATGGCATGTGGAGCAGCATGATAACTCATTTTTAATTTTTCATCATGAAATGCATTGTTGCCGGCAATGTGAGCTTCTTCATTGGCAACATGTTTGAACATTTCCTTTCCGATGGCATCGCCAAAAGCCCAGATGTTTGACTGAGACGTCTGCATATACTCATCGACTTTGATATAGCCTTGCTCATCGACTTCAATACCGCTTTTGTCAACCTGTAATCTATCTGCATTTGATGTTCTACCTGTTGCAACAAGAACATGCTCAGCAGTAAGTGATTCTATTTCATCACTATCTGTTTTTTTTCCCGTTACCTGAATTGAATCCTTTTTATT
>CAZQMI010000175.1:0-3279 GCA_964594475.1 uncultured Thermoplasmatales archaeon | reverse complement strand
GTAATAAATGTAAAAATGGGCCCAATGGATTCTTCAGATCATGACCCAATTGATTTATGAACTCATCCTTCTGTTTCAATAGTTGATCAATACGTTCAGTACGTTCCTGTACTTTATCCTCAAGTGTCTGATTCAGTTCTTTTAACTCATCATTTGCTCGCTGAATATCTTCTTCAGCTTTCTTCCGTTCAGTAATATCTTGCATCATCACTTGAGATCCCGAAAACTTACCATTTTCCCAGATGGGCGATATGCGTACATCGATAATATGGTTATTACCCTGCAAATCAACAACATCCATTTCAATTGGGCCAATAGGTTTGCCTTTAATGATTCTTGGAAAATTTTTCAAGATTTTAAACAAAACTTTCCTATCAATAAAATCGATTTCATTGTATTTTTTACCGATAAGATCCTCCCTGGAATGTCCAGTAATGTCTGCACCGGATTGATTGATATCTACTATTCTGCCTTTTTTATCGGCTGTGGTTATACCAATGGGAGACATTTCGAAGATAAGCCGATATTTTTGCTCACTTTCCTCCAATGCCAACTCTATTTGTTTTTGATGAGTGATATCTAGATGAGTTCCACAGGCACGAAGTGGATTACCCTTTTCATCCCATTCAATTACTTTGCCCTTATCCAGAATCCAAATATACTTCCCAGATTTATGCTTCATCCGGAAAACAGCTTCATAAAACGGTGTTTTCCCATTGAGATGATCATTAAGGACTTGACGAACATTTGGTAAGTCCTTAGGATGCACTAAGTTTTCCGATGTACTGATATGTGGTTTTACCTCATCAAGCCGGTACCCTACCATTTCGACCCAACGATGATTGAAATAGACTTTATCTGTTTGAATATTCCAATCCCAGGTTCCCAAATCACCGCCTACTAATGCTAAATTCAATCGTTTCTTGCTTTCAATGAGTTCGTCTTGAAATCGTTTCCGCTCAGTATTATCAACCACGGTACATATCATACCTTGATACTTTTTATCTGTATCAAACCAGGGAATAAGCCAACCTGTTTGAAATGTTGTTTTCCCTGAGGGTGTGACCACTTGTGCTTCGTATTGTTGTGGATTCCCAGATTGTTTTGCTTTTTCATAATAATCAATAAAATGAACAATGGTTTCTGGTGCGAAATCATGGTATATATTACATCCAAGTACTTTTTCTGCGTTTATCCCTGAGATCCGTTCCATCCCTGGATTAAAAAAAATCATGGTGTCCTGGTTATTAGTAACCCAGATGCCATCATGAACATTTTCTAAGATTTGTTCATAAAAATCTTTCAGCCTGATAATTTTTTGTTTATTTTTCTTTTCTTCAGTGATATCTCGAGCAACACCCCATAAATAATCAACATCTCCCTGTTGATCCCTAACCAGATATGATTCCAATTCTACAGGAAAAACGGTTCCATCTTTTCTAATGTATTCTTTTTCATATCTTCCAGAATATCCTTGTTTTAATAAACGGTTATTCCAAATTTCCTTTTCTTCCCATTCCCTCCATTTTTCAGGAGTAATCTCATAAAAATTTTGTAGATTGTTTAATTCATCAACGGTGAACCCAAGCATCTTACAATATGCTTCATTAGCATCAATAATCCGTCCGTTATGATCCACCATTACAAATCCATCTCGACTACGGCTGAAGATTTCACTGTATTTCCGTTTACTCTCTGCTAACGCATGAATTGCCTTTTTCCGCTCTGTAAGATTTCGTAAACTTGCATGTACCGCAATTACTACATTATTCTTAATTAATGGAACAGCGCGTAATTCATAAGGGACAACATCACCATGTTTTGTTACTCCTTCCACCTCAATAATGGGGGCAGATTCGCCCTTGATTACTTTATAAAAAATTGAAAGAATTTTCGGAGCTGATTTGTTGGAAACAATTCCTGAGGTGAACACATTTTTCCCAATCATTTCTTCACGAGAGTACAAGCTTTCCTCTTCGAATTTCCTGTTTAGCTCAATAAAAGTTCCTTTTCTATCAACTATGGCGATTAAATCAGAAGCGTTATCAAATAAAAAACGATACTTTTCACCTTTCTTGAGCTGATTGAAAGACTCCACTGATTCATCAGATGATTTCATCTTATGGTTAAATAATTCTTTTTGTTCTTGTTCTCGGAGGTTCCCACCAATATCGATTTTTCCATTCCTCCACATCTCTATTATTATCTTATCATTTTAGATGAAATGAATGAACGTCCCATCTCATATGATAAACCACGTTAATTTTCTTTAATTAATAAATATTTTGATGGTTATCTTATGTTTAAATTGAACAATATTTCAGTAGATAAAGAGATAAGTGTTTTTTAGCAAAAAAAGATATATTCTTCTAGCTACCATTATAAATTCAGGTATATAGGATATCATTCAAACCCATAGTAATTATTAAAAAAATCTAATGGATAAAATACCATAAAAATGGATTAGAGATGGTCTATGATATATGTTGATCTCGATCTTGAACTATTAGTTGATGCTTTTGAAGAATCGGATTTGAATCATATTTTTTATCTTGACACGGAAACTGGAGAACTTATTTATTATAATGATCTTGTTGGTGAACCAGTTGATTTTTAAAAAAATGCTGATGAATATGAACAAAACCCTCGATATGTAGAGATTCCCACGCGTGATAGTCATGATGATTACTTGATCATGAAATCATTTGCTTATACGCTTCCAACCCTGCAGTTAGCTGAACACTTTCATGCGGTGCTAGAAAAAGATGAACCATTCAAGCATTTTAGACACTTACTTCACAACCATCTAGACATACAAAAGAAATGGAATGAATATCGGCATAACTCATTTAAAAATGAAATTATTAACTGGTTGTATGATCATCATATTGAACCTGTAGATCAACAACTCATCCCTGAAATCACCATCAAGGAATTAAATAGATCGGAGATAACACAGTTACCTAGTGAATTAAAGGGATTTCATCCTTTTACTTGTTTACAATGTGATAATAAAACGGATTTGAATGCTCGATGGTTTCGTTGTAGTATAGAACCAGAAAACAAATTAATGGAACATAAAATTAAATCAATGATGAAACAAGAATTCAACGTTAGGGATTTCGGTCATTTTGGTGGCGGAAAAAACCATTATTTAACCGCTGCTCACTGTCCGAAATGTGGGTCAGAAAACATTTTTTGGGATTTTTGAGTATAAAATAATCGTATTTGTTTAGCTTAAGATAAGCAAAGTTCCCTTCTTAGGAGTTTTTCAAGTTC
>CAZQMI010000174.1:3058-3354 GCA_964594475.1 uncultured Thermoplasmatales archaeon | reverse complement strand
TGAACAGAACCCAGAGCGCCTTTGACACTCCGCCGATATCCCTGCTCCTGAACACGTCGGCCAGCACCGAGATCACCACCCAGATCCAGGCCAGCATCAGGAACAGCCAGAAAATCGACCAGAAGATGTCGAAAAACCCTATTGTCTCTTCCATCGTTTGTTCCCTTGTATTTTGCATCCACGCAGGCGGAATGCCCGCGATTTTTCCCGATTTCTTTACAGACGCGGTGCCGCATGCCTCACTGCGTTTCATCCATGGGCTGCAGGCTGGCTTCGATCGCCAAGGAAAGCGCATC
>CAZQMI010000174.1:0-3048 GCA_964594475.1 uncultured Thermoplasmatales archaeon | reverse complement strand
TGTTCAATTCGTCCCACGCGGTGTCCGCGCCCGCCTGAAGCGTGCCCACCCGCTCAGCCAGACCGACCAGAGCGGACTGAAGCGCGGCCAGTCGTGCATTGGCGTCGTCCCGCGCGGCGTTGGTCATTTCCGCCCATTCCTCGCGCATCTCTCGCTGGCGCGCGGCGACGGCCGCATCCAGTTCATCAAGCGCCGCGCGCGCGTCATCGATCGCGGCTTCCCGCTGGGCTTCGGAATAGGCCGCGATCGCCGCCATCGCTTCGGCGACCTGGGTCTGCACGTCTTCGAGTGCCGCCTCCTGATCCGCCTGCGCGGCGAGCGGACCGGCAAGGCCCAGGGTGACGAATGCTACCACAAAGATTCGGGCGAGCGCGGCGGGTTTCTGCGGGAATGACATTCGCGTTTTCTCCGACTGCGATTTCATGCGGGAACACTTTGCGTCTCGGGCGAATTGAGCAGCCTGTGAATGACGGCCCCCAGTGCCGCCCCGACCAGAGGCGCCGCCCAGAACACCCAGAGTTGCGCCAGCGCGCCCGTTTCGGCAAACATCGCCGCCGCTGTGGAACGCGCCGGATTGACCGAGGTGTTCGAGACGGGGATCGAGATCAGGTGGATAAGCGCAAGCCCCAGCCCGATGGCGATCGGTGCGAAGCCGGCAATGGCGCTGCGTGACGTCACGCCCAGTATGATGACGAGAAAGGCCGCCGTCAGCACCACCTCGATCAGGATTACCGACATCAACCCGTAGCCGCCCGGCGACAACGCGCCATAACCGTTTGACGCGAAACCACCCGCCGTCCAGTCCGGGGCGCCCGAGGCGATCGCAAACAGGACCCCGGCTCCAACGAGGCCGCCCAGAACCTGCGCAACCCAGTATTGCGCCATTTCGCCCCAGCCGAACTTTCCGGCGACCGCCAGGCCGAGCGACACCGCCGGGTTGAAATGGCCACCGGAAATATGGCCGACCGCGTAGGCCATCGTCAGCACCGTCAGGCCGAAGGCGAGCGCGACCCCGACGAACCCGATCCCCAGATCCGGAAACCCAGCTGCCAGAACGGCGCTGCCGCACCCTCCGAATACCAGCCAGAAGGTTCCGAAAAACTCCGCAGCAAGCTTGTTCATCCTGGTCTTCCATTCCTTCGCAACGTGGTCATCGAAGCTACCTCACATCGCATTGCCTGCGCGGCGAAGATCCCACACGACAGGGCCACATGGCGCTTACCAGATCGCGGCGAAGCACTTTCCCAACCAGAACAAACCGCTGAAATCCACAGGGCCAATAATTCATTTTCGATGATCCAAAATCACAATCAGACAAGATTTTGCCGCGACGATCTCGCCCGGAACAGTCTTGACATTAAGCCGAGAGAATCGCAGAGCATTGTTCCGCTGTGCACAATTCAGTCTTTTTTCTGGGGGCGGCCGTGCTGGATGGAATGGGATGGCTCTCGGACGCGCCCCCCGATCTAAAAAACGAGATTTCACGGCGCAGTGACAGGATCACCGCCTACGAGGCACGCACGATTTACCGGGCCGGGGATGCCGCCGGCGGGATCTTCGGGGTCGTGTCCGGCCGTCTCGACGTGCATCTGCCAAACTGGGGCAGCGAGCGGTCGCTGACGCATGTCCTCGGTCCTGGGTGGTGGATCGGCGATATGGCCGCCATTACAGGAGAACGGCGGCGACTCGAGGTCTCGGCGCAGCCCGGCACCAGGCTGACACGTCTCAGCAGGGCCGAGATCGGCCGCATATGCGGCCTGTTCCCCGACATGCACCGGTGCCTGCTGCTTATGGCCGTCGCGAACATGCGCGCGCTCATCGAAACGGTGGAGAACCTGGGTCTGTCGGAACCCGCCAGCCGTGTCGGCGCGTGCCTGCTTCGGCTCGACCGAACCGGCGTGGGCTGGGAGGGTCGGCTTCCTGTCACGCAGGGGGAGATTGCCATCATGGCAAGGCTGTCGCGGCGACGGGCGAACGCCGCCCTCAACGCATTGGAAGCCTCCGGCACGCTGCGCCTGCGCTACCGGGAGGTCGAAGTTCTCGACCGCCGCAGACTGCGCGCGCTGATCGAGGACCTGGAGTCTCACCGCCACGTCTGACGCGGCATGGTGGCCGACCGAGCCGAAACCGTCCAAGGGGTGGTGGCAGACTAGGGTCAGGACCCATTGATTAGCCGCTTCGCTTGTGATTCACAGTTCGAAAAACGAGCGGTGAACATGTCTGATCTATTCTGGCTGACGGATGCCCAAATGGCGCGTCTGCAGCCCTTCTTCCCCAAGTCCCACGGCAAGCCCCGCGTTGATGATCGACGCGTCTTGAGCGGAATTATCTTCATCAATCGCAACGGCTTACGTTGGCGTGACGCGCCTGCGGCCTATGGCCCGCACAAGACGCTGTACAACCGTTGGAAACGGTGGAGCGACAGGGGTGTCTTCGCCCGGATGATGGCCGGCCTGGCCGCCGAGCACGGCGAAAAGAAAACTGTGATGATCGACGCGACCTATCTCAAGGCCCACCGGACAGCGACAAGCATGGGCGTCAAAAAAGGGGGCGTGGACGCCTGATCGGCCGCACCAAGGGCGGCATGAACACGAAACTGCACGCCATCTGCGACAGCCAGGGACGCCCCTTCAATCTGTTTATCACAGCCGGTCAGGTTAGCGATTACATCGGCGCACGAGCATTGCTGAGCAGCCTGCCGGACGTGGACTGGCTCCTCGGAGATCGCGGCTATGACGCCGACTGGTTCCGAGAAGCTTTGAAAGACAAAGGGATACGCGCCTGTATCCCGGGTCGGAAGCAGCGCAAGAAAACCGTCAAGTACGACAAGCGCCGATACAAACGGCGCAACAGGATCGAGATCATGTTCGGCAGGCTCAAGGACTGGCGGCGTGTGGCGACACGTTACGACCGGTGCCCGAAGGTCTTCCTGTCAGCCATCGCTCTCGCCGCCATCGTGATTTACTGGCTTTGAAACTCAATGAGTCCAGACCCTAGGGTCAGGACCCATTGATTAGCCGCTTCGCTTGTGATTCACAGTTCGAAAAA
>CAZQMI010000173.1:0-3406 GCA_964594475.1 uncultured Thermoplasmatales archaeon | reverse complement strand
GACGCCGCTGGCAGTTTTCCCCCGTATCTTACGTCGTTCTGAAATTCAATACATTAGTCATTGTTTATATATTGCAAATAAGGATAAGTGAAAGTATTTCTTTTTGAGAAGTTTCACCTATCTCTAAAAAAGTTGTTTATAATCCATATTTCATAATGCCTCTTCATGGCTACGACAGGTATAGCACACCTTCCATTGCATGGTGGAAAGGCACCACGATGGCTCTTTGAACGAATGGTAAAACTATCAAAACAAATTGTTCAGGTTCTTATTTTGGAATATGGAAGAGACGTTTTTTTAGCACGTCTCTCGGATCCATACTGGTTTCAAGCACTCAGCTGTGTACTTGGATATGATTGGCATTCAAGCGGTACAACCACAGTTACCTGTGCAGCATTAAAAGAGGCAATTGATCCTGAGCAGTACGGATTTGCTCTCCTCGGTGGAAAAGGAAAGGCATCACGAAACACTCCAATGCAAATCGAAAAAATTGCTCCTCTTTTCAATCTACCAACACCATCTATTAAATCATTACAATATGCTAGTAAAATAGCTGCAAAAATAGATAATGCTGCCATACAGGATTATTACTCGCTATATCATCATGTATTCTTTTTCACTGAATCAGGAACCTGGGGTGTGATTCAACAAGGCATGAATGAAAAAAACCACTATGCTCGACGATATCATTGGTTTTCAAAGGATGTTAAGCGTTTTACTTGTGAACCCCACACTAAAATCGCAGGTGATCAATATGAACAACATGTTCTTGATATGACCGATACACAGAGTCAAAAAACACAGCAGATCAGTATCGATCTCATCAATGATCATCCCTCTCATCTTTATCATGACTGGAACCGGTTAATACTCGATTCATCTCAGCGCACGCTTTATGATTGGCATACTACTGAACATCATCAAGTACAATTGAACAATTTGAAAATGCCTCGTACCATCAACTGGAAAAAAATGAAAGAACTCTATGAGTTCCAACCAAAAAACTATGAGGATTTTCTCTGCTTTAATGGAGTTGGATCAAATACCATTCGGGCACTTGCTTTAATCGCAGAGTTGATCTATGGAGAACCACCTTCCTGGAAGGATCCTATAAAATATTCTTTCACAGTTGGTGGTAAAGACGGAGTTCCATTCCCGGTTGACACTAACGCAATGGATGAATCGATTCAGCATATAAAAGAGACCATTCAACAGACAAATCTTGGGAGTAAAGAACGACTCATCGCGTTACGAAGATTACAACGATTTTGCAAATAAGAAAGCTTTATCTTGCTTTTAGATTTTATATGAAAACAATGTTTTTATATTCCCCTTGTGAAAATTATTTAGAAAAAGTTTTAATAGAATATTGCATACTCAATACCTGGAACCATAATATGAGTGGATGATGGGAAAACAAGTTAAGAAACCATATCATATAAGTTATCTTTATGGTATCCTCTCATGGATGAGGTGAATGAATGGTAAAAAAAATTATGGTGGTTGATGACAATCCTGATGTCATTTTCTCAGTGAAAAATGGATTAGAAGCCCTTTCAGAGGACTATGATATTAAAGGAGTAAAAAGCGGAGAAAAATGTCTTGAGCTATTGCAAACCGAGACACCAGACCTAATTCTTCTAGATATCATGATGCCAGGGATGAGTGGATGGAAAACCTTTGATAAAATAAAGGAAAATACATCTTGGAAAACTATACCCGTGGTCTTTTTAACCGCACGAACAGATCGCGTGGCAAAGAATGCAGGTGGATTTCTAGGTGAGGACTACATAGAAAAACCATTTGACATCAATGATCTACAGGGCCGTATTGAAAAAATCTTTCAATAAAATCATATTTCTTTCAAACATTCATTCGATGAACATCACGGATTCTTTTACCTATATCTATTTGTAGGTTAATCCAATGCTTGTTTATGCTCTATATCATACTTACTACACCTCTGTGTAATCTTTCCTGTCGATACTGCGGTGGCAGTTTGCCTGGAATGCCCTCTGATATCACCTATGATCCTGTCACCTTACAACGATTCATCAGAAAAGACAAGGATGCAATTGTTGCATTCTATGGTGGTGAACCCCTCCTTAGAGCACATATGGTGAAACGATTTTTAGATCTGCTACCAGCAAAACATTTCGTTATCAATACCAATGGTTACTTCATAGAACGTATTACTGATGATCTCAGCCGTTTTGATACCATCCTTCTCAGTATTGATGGACGTGAATCAATAACTGATAGATACCGCCAAAACGGATGCTATCAACAGGTATTGAATGCTGTTGATGTAATCAAACAGAGTGATTTTAAAGGCGAGCTCATCGCTCGGATGGCAGTTTCATCTCACTCAGACATTTACAAGGATGTTACTCATCTTCTAAAACTCTTCCCACTCGTTCACTGGCAGCTTGATGTGGTGTGGAGTGCTCTCTGGGGGATAAAAGAATTTCAAACATGGGTGAAAGAATCCTATAAATCAGGATTAGAAAAACTGATCAATCTCTGGATGGGATCAATTGAACACGGAACCGTCCTTGGCATTATTCCTTTTCGAGGGATCATGACACGGATTCTATATGATCTTAATGGATTACCATGCCAGGCAGGAGAACAAGCCGTTACTATCACCACCGATGGTCAAATCCTTGCCTGTCCCATCGCACCAGGGCATCCATGGAATCATCTCGGTACACTTACAGAAGGATTTCAAACTATTACTGTCGATAATCCCTGTCCCACCTGTGATGTTTATTCTATCTGTGGGGGCCGTTGTCTTTTTGCAAATAAAGAACGGTTATGGGGATCATCTGGGTTCAATGCAATTTGTGAGGTCACTAAATATCTCATTTCAGAATTACAACGATATTCAGCCATTTGCGAACCAATGAAAGAACACATTTTCTACCCACCTTTCAATAATACTACAGAGATTGTTCCATAAAATTCTTCATTTTTTGAAAAAAAATTCATATCTCATTGTATTGTAGTTTTTATTAATATACATAAATTCAACCTTCTATGGTTAGAAACAAGACAATAGTTACAAAAAAATTTTTATAAAAAGTTAAATACAAAAAAATGATACTTGCTATAGCTAAATATTGGGATGTATTGCACTCCGCACTCAATAAAATAACACGTATTTAAAAAAAATTGCAAAAAAAATTTGGAGGAAGGTAACCCATGTCAGAATCTTCATCGCAATCATCCTCATATCAACATATTATCAATGAAATCACCCAACAACTCAAAACCGAACAAACCATTGATAAAAACCCATTAAAAGAAAAAATATGTGACACTTCTTCTACATCATATCTAATTAAAGACTCAATAAAGAGTTCTGCTACGGGTATTGAGGAGTTTGATGTGTTGTTGGATGGTG
>CAZQMI010000172.1:0-3446 GCA_964594475.1 uncultured Thermoplasmatales archaeon | reverse complement strand
GGCAGCAATATTTCTGATCGGTTTTTTTTTCGTTAGTTATACGAATATATTGAATATCTCTTGCAAGCACACTTTGTCCAATAGAAGAAATTTTTACTAAATCTGGAAAATCAATCTGAAATTCATTCAATAGGGTTCTTGTTTCATAATAACCATGGTATTCTCCGTCATTCCAATCAGGTAATACCGACGGATAATCCATTTGGGAATTATGTTCAAACCAGTTTTCAACATTTTTATTTTCCTCTTCAAGACAACCGGGGAATGTTGCAACCAATAAAATGAGACAAATCAAAAAGACGCTGCTAATCAATTTCTTTTGAAACATTATTCCACCCGTGAAACCAGAGCCCATAATTTAGCGCTGATAAGAATAATACTATCATTTATAATTCATATTATTATATATTTATACTATATTAACATTTTTTCCTTTTACTTATCAATAATTATTTTTTTTCTTTGGTACATCAGCTTATATAATCACTATCAGATTATAGAGTACACAAATATCCAGATATCAAGCTTTATCAGATATTAGATCAGGCTTATCATTAAATCAAAATGAATTTGGAATGCTTCTATCATTTCAAATTGCAAGGTTTCTCCCGGTTATATAGTTCATAAGTTGAAAGAATGATAGGGTTAGGAATCAGCATCATTTCACCAGGGGGGCAATGGTGAATCGTTTTTGGATATTTTTAATTACTTCTCTTCCCCTTCACCCTATCCTCTTATCAATCTCTACTTATAAAGGAGGAGCTTATGCAGCAGTGGAAACAGCAATGGTTTATTTTCGAATAATCTCAGAAACAACCGGACATTCATTTTTGTTTTTGGCATTGAAACAGCAAAGGTGGCATAATCGCTTTCAGCTTGATATTCATCCTGTGCTTTTACTTGAATCTGATAATCCCCCTTCTCAGACCACATGTGAGAAATGGTTTGACCAACATCTGATTGGAAAGGACCCAAACAAATCTCTTCAGATTCATCACCCCAATCGATGCAAAAGAACACATCATCACCCTCAGGGTCTGTTGCTGATAGAATAAAGGAAACCTCAGAGCCAGCCCTTGCAGATGATGGTCCATCTATAGATGGTTTATTAGGCGGATTATTAGGAACAAAGGTTTTGAAACAGAAATCAACATTATCATAACCTATAGCTACTGTATCCCAGGAACCACGATATGCCCATGCAGTTCCTTCTTGATACGGATTAGAATATCCAAACGGCCAAAAGAAATTATCCGAACTCGAAAAATCATCCACTCGCCAGACAATATAATAGGTCTTACCAGCATTAAGACTCATCTCTCCAAAATCAAAAGTATACCAGAAGAGAACATCTGTTGGAAGTCCTTCTCTTGGAAGATAATCAGATGCAATATCCTCATCATCAAGATTCCTTCTGATAGATATGGTTACTCCCCCAGGATCACCTCTTACCCATAAAGGCACTTCAATTTTAAATAGCGTATCAAATTCCGGAATAAATGACTGAGCAAGAGCTGGTTGGCCTGAACTAGTCATAAGTCCTATTCCACAGAAAGAAGTACTCTGCTGATCAATATGATTTACATGTTTACAAGAATCAATGGTTTCAATGTTCCAGTCATTATCCTTAAAACAAGCATACTTTAAGTTTTCATGTCCAATATCTAAATAACTGATATGCGGCTGATCATCACTATCTATTTGTAATGATGTATAATACCCAACACTTTGCTCGCTATCAATACATATGGCGTCTCTCCAGCCCGATTCATCCTGATAGATATATTTTAGATCAGCACTGTCTTGATCAAGGTAGCTAATATGTACCATATCATTACTATCCAGTTTTATTGATGTATATTTACCCGTAGGCTTATCATCATCTAGCCAATCAATAGAAGCTGTCTTCCATTGTTCATCGTTGTAATATGCATACATTAGGAATCCATTATTTCCATTATGATAACTGATATGCGGAACGTCATTGCCATCCAATGCCAGCGCAGTATGAATACCAACTGGTCCATCATCATCTACAACCTCTATGTACCAACTTGTACCGGTGTATGATGCATATTTTAGATTACCAGTAATGTAATCATCATAAGCAATATGTGGATTATCTTCACTATCCACAGCAATTGATGTTTTATGAACGATATAGCCAGTATCAATGGTTTCAATAATCCAATCAGATCCTGTCCAGGTTGCATATTTAAGATCAAGGTTTGTAACATCAACGTAGCTAATATGTGGATTTCCATCACTATCAAGATCCATTGAAGTTTGATATCCTACATCTCCTTGACTATCAACGGTTTCAATCATCCATGTAGAACCTGACCATGATGCATATTTCAAATCAAAATTACCAAAATCTAAATAACTAATATGAGGATGGTCATTTTCATCTATTGCAATAGATGTCGAATATCCCACATCTTCACCATCATCTACTGTTTGAATAGTCCATTCAGCACCGCCCCAATAGATATAATTTAAATTACCATTTCCATAATCAGCGTAGCTAATGTGCGGATATTGATCGCTATCAAGAGCAATACTAGAAAAATATCCCACGCCCGGTGTTTTATCAGATGATGATGGAGGAGACCCATAGTATAATTGACTTGTTAATTCCTCAATCATGATTTCTTTATTCAGACATTTGTCATCAGCGTTTTCTGCAATGGCATTATAAGATAATAAAAGCATTCCGATTATCAAGAAAGTTCCAGCCTTTTTTATCATATTTTTTTTCATCTTCTTTTTGCCTCCTTAATTTTTTTTTAATTCAAAAATCAATTTTCTTCACTGTTCCATCTTTATGGGAAATAATGATTCGTTTAATCTGTTCCTTGGGAATAAATCCGTTCTCAATCGCATGACTTAGTCCATTTGATGAAGAACTGACATGAGCAGTATATACACCACTTTCCGTTATTGAAAAAGCATCACAAATCTCTCTTTCCCCATTTTTAAAAAAAATGGTCACAGTCTCAAATTCCTCTCCCATATTTCTTCTTTCCATAATCATTTATTTTTTTGAGGGAATTGGGTTATGTTGGATTATTGAAAAAGAAACCTTATATGCAAGAATACAAGGTTTCTCCCCCTGGTTCTCTTTCTTCCCTCCAACTTATTTTTACTTTTTATTATCAATAACCTTAACAATAATACCATTAATCAAATTTTGTATCAAAATTTTTAACAAATTCTTTAAACGTTGCTTCAAACTGTTCGGCTGAATGGCGTCCCTGAAAAACAATTAAGAGAAATCGAAAATGAACGGACTCGCCCTTTTGGAGCGTAAGATTTAATGGAATAACCGGATTGTCCTTGTACGGACTTTGTCGTAAAAAGTCACCCTGTCCAAGAGGATTAGCGGAAAAGAGGCCATAGCCACGAATATGCCAATAGGTCGGGTAGTTTAAACTGGATGGATG
>CAZQMI010000171.1:0-3453 GCA_964594475.1 uncultured Thermoplasmatales archaeon | reverse complement strand
AGGCCTGCCCGGTGGACGCCATCACCATCTCGGAGTAGCCGCGCGGTCTACGGCGCGGCCGCTTCGACCGTTCCGAGCACCAGCCTGGTGCCGTCGAAGCGGACGGTGCGCCGGCCGACCACCACCTCGACCTGGGCGAGATGCTGGTGCGGAACGTGCCGACCGACGTGCGGTCGGGCTTCGACGGCGTGCGCGTGGCCGGGAACTCGATCTTCGTCTTCGAGGTCGCGGGGCTCTGCATCGGCCATCTCGGCCACCTGCACCACGAGCCCGACGAGCTGCAATACGCGGCCCTCGGCCGGCTCGATGTCGTCATGGCCCCGGTCGACGGCGGCATGACGCTCGACCTGCCGACGATGATCAAGACGCTCAAGCGCCTCCGGTCGTCGGTGGTGATCCCGATGCACTGGTTCAGCACCGTCTCGCTCGACCGGTTCACCCGCGGCATGGCCGACGAATTCGACATCGAGGTGACGGACGGGTCGACCTACGAGGTCTCCCTGCGCACCCTGCCGTCACGCCCCACTGTCGTCGTCCTCCTCCCGGAGTTCCTCGACGACGAGTGACTTGCCGGGCGTCGCGGCGCGTGCTCAAACGGGCTCATGCTGGCTCCCGCGACGCCCGACTTCCTCGCCACGCTCCGCGCCCGTCTGCCCGAGGGACGGGTCCGCGACGCGGAGCCGCGCCATCTCGAGGAGCCGCGCGGACGCTGGGCGGGACAGGCCGCCGCCGTCGTGGCGCCGGGCACCACCGAAGAAGTCGCCGAGGTGGTCCGCGCCTGTGCCGAGGCCCGGGTCGGCATCGTGCCCTACGGCGGGGGCACCGGTCTCGTCGGCGGCCAGGTCTCGCCAGACGGTCCGCTGCCCATCGTGCTGTCGCTCGAACGCATGACGGCGATTCGCGGCATCTGGCCCGAGGAGAACGTCCTGATCGCCGAGGCGGGCGCGGTGCTCGCCAGCCTCCACGCCGCCGCCGAGGCCGCCGGGCGGCTCTTCCCGCTGTCCTACGGCTCGGAGGGCACGGCCCGGATCGGCGGCGCCCTCGCCGTCAATTCGGGCGGGATCAACGTTCTGCGCTACGGCAATGCGCGCGACCTCTGTCTCGGGATCGAGGCCGTGCTGCCCGACGGACAGGTCCTCCACGGCCTCCGTCGGCTCCGGAAGGACAACACCGGTTACGACATCCGCAATCTCCTGATCGGGTCCGAAGGCACGCTCGGCGTCATCACGGCGGCGAGCCTGAGGCTGTTCCCGCGCCCCGCGCGCACCGGCACCGCGCTCTTCGTCCTGCGCGACCCCGCGGCCGGCCTCGCGCTCCTGTCGCGCGCCCGGGACGCGATGGGCGAGGCGGTCACCGCGTTCGAGCTGCTGTCCGGCACAGGGCTGTCGTTCCTCGACGAGGCGCAGACGGGGCTCCGCCAGCCCTTCGACCCGATCCCGGGCTGGGCCGTGCTCGTCGAACTCGGCCTGCCGCAAGCGCTCGATCCCGAAGCCGAGCTTGCGGCGCTCTTCGAGGCGGCGCAGGCGGCCGGAGAGGTCTCGGACGGCCTGATCGCGCAAAGCGGCCCGCAGCGCGACGACTTCTGGCGCCTGCGCGACGCCATCCCCGAGGCGAATCGCGCGATCGGTGCGATCGCCTCGCATGACGTCTCGCTGCCTCTCTCCGAGATCCCGCCGTTCCTCGAGCGCTGCGGCGCCGCGCTCGCCGCGGTCGGCCCCCTTCGCGTCAACGCCTTCGGGCACCTCGGCGACGGCAACCTCCACTACAACGTCTTCCCGCCGAACGGCATCCCGGCGCGCGACTTCGACGGGCTCCGAGGGCGGATCAGCGAGACGGTGCACGACATCGTTCACGACATGGGCGGCGCGTTCAGCGCCGAGCATGGCGTCGGCCGGCTCAAGGTCGGGGATGTCGTCAAATACGGCGATCCCGTCCGCGTCGACCTGATGCGCCGGATCAAGCGGCTTCTCGATCCGGAGGGGATCATGAATCCGGGTGCCGTGCTCGGGGCGGAGGACTGACCTCAGGCGCCCTCGAATTCGCAGAGCACGTGGACGTCCATGCCCATGTCCTCGAGAAGCCTGCGCCCGCCAAGCGCGGGAAGATCGACGATGAAGGCGCAGCCGATGATCTCGCCGCCGAGCCGCTCGAGCAGCTTGATCCCCGCGCCCGCCGTCCCCCCCGTGGCGAGCAGATCGTCCACCAGAAGCACCTTGTCGCCGGGCATCAACGCGTCGTCGTGGACCTCCACGATCGCCTCGCCGTATTCGAGCTTGTAGTCCTGGCTGATCGTGGTCCCGGGCAGCTTGCCCTTCTTGCGGATCGGCACGAAACCCACCGACAGCTGATGCGCGATCGCGCCGCCGAGGATGAACCCCCGCGCCTCGAGTCCCACGACCTTGTCGATCCGCGTGCCGGCGTAGGGGTGCAGCAGCTGGTCGATGCACATCCTGAAGCCCCGCGCATCGGCGAAAAGCGTGGTCACGTCGCGGAACATGATCCCTTCGTGCGGGAAATCGACGATCGTGCGGATGTAGTCCTTGACGGTCTTTCTGTGGTCGAGCATGCCCGGCACCCTTTCATCGGCGCGTCCCCTCGCCCAAATGAAGCGGGACGGGACGGGCCGCGCAAGGGCCGAGTGAGGGGATCATGATGCAAAGACGGAACATCCTGGCGGCCGCCGCTCTTCTGGCCGCGCCGCTGGTCGTGCTCCGCGCGGTCGGCGGACGCGAGGCGGCGCCGGAGTTCGACTTCCGGTCGCTCCGATCGGCGCCCGGGTTTCGCAGCCTCGACGGCGGCGCCGTATCCGCCGCAAGCGATCCGTTCGTCGGCCTCACCGCCCCCGCAGGCGATCCCGGCGCGTCCCCGATCGCCCGCACGGCGCTCTGCGGCGCGCTCTTCGGCGAGGATCCGGTTCGCGGCGGCACCGTGCCGGTGGCCTACTTCACCGACTACAACTGCCCGTACTGCGCCCGGCTGTCCGCGCGCCTGCGGGATCGCGAGGCGGCAGGTCTCCGACTCGTCTGGCACGAGCTTCCCGTGCTCGGTCCGGGATCCGAAGCCGCCGCCCGCGCCGCCCTCGCCGCCGCCCGTCAAGACGCCTATGCCGCGTTCCACGCCCGGCTCATGCGCGCCGCCTTCCAGCCCACGGATGCCTATGTCGCCGATCTTGCGAACGGCCTCGGCCTCGATCCCGATCGTCTCCTTGCCGACATGGAGAGCGCCGGGGTCCGCCGCCGCCTGACCGACAGTCGCCGCGTCGCACGCCGTCTCGGCATCGGTGCGACGCCGACTCTCGTCGTCGGGCGCACGGTGGTCACAGGACTGGTGTCCGACCGCCGCCTCGACGCGCTTCTCGCGCTCGAACGCGACGCGGGACTGCTGCCCTGCTGAGAGCGTCCCGCCTCCATCTGTCCGGAAATATCCTCGGGGGAGCGCGAGGGGGCAGACAGC
>CAZQMI010000170.1:0-3570 GCA_964594475.1 uncultured Thermoplasmatales archaeon | reverse complement strand
ACTCCATAATTAGTATAGAAATACAAGAATTCATCAACCCATTTGATGGGATGTTCATTGGGTTGACCCACACCACCAAAATACCCGGTAATGGTTTCAGGACCACCTAGGTGAACATTCGATCCATCGGTTCCCTTGGTATCAAGAGTTTCACAGCAACTTGACCCAAGCATCTGGACCGCTGTTGACATGGCTAGTAGATCACCATCTTCCTCTTGTTCCTTCATGTTTCTGACTCTGATGAATCGACCGGGCATTAACTCTTGTTTTTCAACTGCTTGTTTTGCCTCAGCTGTGAAAAAAGGAAAGTACTGACAGGCACTTATCTCAAGGGTGACGGGATACTTCTCATTGAAGATCATATCATTAAACTCAGATCCGCAAACCTTTTTTCGATACTCCTCAACTGAGATAAAGGCATCATTATCGATCTGCTTCTGTAGCCATTCAAGATCTGTAACATAAGCAGGGTTTTTCTTTTCCAACCTATCTAACAAATTGGTAATCTGGCCTGATTCCTTTGCCTTTTTATTGATTTCATCAGGACCATCATATTTTTCAATCACTGATAAAAAATCATTCACCAAAGGGTTATTTTCATCTAAGAGAAAATCGTTTATTTCATCCAATCGTCCCTTTTCTATTGCTAACATGCTTCTTAAATCTTGACTCATTCTTCATTCCCCCAAAAAATCCCTATTCTGAAGGTAACCACTGTTAAGCAGTGTAATGGATATCGCTATAAGAAATATTTGGTTTACTCAATCCAAATAAGGGAAATAAAAGGTGAAATCAATAAGATTAAATAGAAATATATTGAAAAATAATCAAAAAATTTTAAAAGGTTAAGACAATATCCAATGATTATGGATAATATTGACCGGAAAATATTGAACATCCTTCAACAAAACGATAAGACACAATATCAACGCATTGCAGAACAACTAGATCTAGGAGCAAGTACTGTACATTATCGGATCAAAAAACTGTTGAAAAACGGCATCATTACCAGTTTCTCAGCAATCATTGACCCGGAAAAAGTCGGATATAATACCAGCGCCGTTATCGGCCTAAATGTCGATCCACTGAAAATGCATGACATCGCCCTTCAACTTACCAGCTATGATGAAGTACAACTAGTCACCACCACCTCAGGCGATCATGATATCATCATTAATATCCTTGCGAAAAACGGAAAACACCTTTGGCGATTCATCAATGAACATATCAAACCAATCGAAGGCGTGGAAAAAAAGATCCATGTATCAACCTATCTTGATATATACAAACGAACAAATATGATCAATCTTACTACCAGCGATGATCCAACACATAACCAGAATCAAGAATAACCCTGTATTCATCTGATTTCAATTCAATCAGTTTTATCTATATTTTTTACAACAACGTTTTTTCGATGATAGGATACACCGATTTCCACATCATCTCTTTAATAACCTTAAGAGATAATGCTTTTTTCTCTTGTTCAATTGATATTTGCTTTGATGTTGCATGTGCAATATGTGCGCTAATCTTTCTAATCTCCTTTATATTGGGATAAACCACGTTCTTTTTCAAAAGAGAATCTGGTGTTAGATCTGCCAAAGTATATGCTGCTTTTGTAAAAACCTCATCACTAATGTAATCGGCTTTGCTTACGATTGCTCCAATGCCAACTCCAGGGAAAATATATAAGTTGTTTCCTTGGGCAATGTGGATTTTTTCGCCTTTGAAAACAAACGGATCAAATGGTGATCCAGTGGCAACAATGACATTTCCATCTGTCACTTTATAGATTTCTTCAGGATGTGCTTCTGATTTTGAATTCGGATTTGACATCGGAAAAATGATCGGAAGATGTGAGTATTTCGCCATTTCTTTCAGTACCATCTCCGTAAAATGACCTGGTTGACCAGACGTGCCGATCAATACCGTCGGCTGAAAATTTTTAACAACATCAAACAATGTAATATCTTTGAGGTTTTCTACATCCCAATTTCTATAGAAATTATGATTCTTTGAAAACGTTTTTTTATACTCCTGCATGCAACGTTCAGCTGTAAGCATTCCCTTGCTGTCGATTAACACAATGAGATCGTGAGCTTGTTTTTCAGACAAATTATATTTTGATCTTAACGCAGCAGATATCTGTCGAGCAATACCAACACCGCCAGCTCCTGCACCGTAAATGACAAATCGCTGTTGACTCAGTTCTTCTCCTTTAATTTTCAAACCATTAATGATTCCTGCTAGAGCAACCGCACCAGTTCCTTGAATATCATCATTAAAACTCAATATTTTGTATTGATATTTTTCTAAGATACTAAATGCGTTTTGTCTGCTAAAATCCTCCCATTGTATGAGGATATCTGGAAATTTTTTTGTTATTTCGTTTACAAAACGATCAATAAAATCATCATATGATTTACCAGTGAGCCGTTTTGATTTATATCCAAGATAATAGGGATCCTGCAATTCATCTTCATTATTAGTTCCCACATCCAATGTCAACGGAAGGGTTTCCCATGGTTTAACTCCAGCACCCAACACATACAATGCAAGTTTTCCAATAGGAATGTCTATGCCACCAATTCCTTGATCCCCAATTCCAAGTATCCCTTGGTTGTCCGTAACAACAGCAATTGAAGGATGTTTAAATCGAAAATTACTAAGAATCTCTTGAATAAAATCAATAGTAGAAGGGCAGATGAAAACTCCTCGAAATCGTGTGGAATCCTTTGAATACCGTATTACTGCATCTCCAACAGTTGGAGTATAAATAATTGGTAGAACTTCCTCTAAATATTTATTACAAAATGCATAAAACAAAATCTCATTTCTATCCTGTAATTCTCTTAAGAAATTAAATCGTGCGATATCTAGAGATCTATCTTCTTTCGATTCATAATGAAAACAAATTTGTTTATACCGTTGATACACTTTATCAATTTGATCATCAAGATTTAATATACCTGGTGGAATCATCCCTCGAATACCAAGCATTTTTCTTTCTTTACTTGTAAACGCAGTGCCTTTATACAACAATGGATTTCTAATAATCTCATAACCATCCAATGTTGTTAAAAACCGGTAGTTTTTTTTATCTGTTTTAACCTCAATTTTTGTATTCATCATTCATTCAATCCTTTTTATTTATGGTCTTCGTTGCAATGATATCAATATCTGTATTTGCCACATTTTTAATAATTACTTGCCCTAATTGAACAGGTGCTTTAATCTTTTCTTGTTTAATGGCACGTAACACAGAAAAAACAAGATCCTTTGGTACAGGTTGACTACTTTTCACGCTCACCAATGGCCATTCACCATCAATCACTAAAACTGAAGAAGTAAGCATTCTCCTTGGATCAAGTGCCTCTGATCGTGCATAATCAATACCCCGTTTGCATTTGTTACCATCTACAATTTTAACCGTTGAACCATCTTTTTTCACAAGAATGTTACATCCAATTGGACAGACGATGCAAGTGATTTGTTTTTCCTCACTCATCAATGAAAACCTCCAGATCACTTCCAGATTCTAACATCTTCTGTGAAATAGCCGTTTCA
>CAZQMI010000169.1:0-3581 GCA_964594475.1 uncultured Thermoplasmatales archaeon | reverse complement strand
GGATCAGTGATTAATTTAGTATTTACAATTAAATCTTGAATTTCAATCTCTGCAATAGATCCACTGATACTACTAGATTCAACAGAAAATATTTTATTTTCTATATCAACTATTAAATCAATAAAAGATGATTTAATATCATCAAGATTTAGTTTAAAATAGCCCATATCAACATTAACTATTTCATCTGAATTTGTAAAATTTAAAGTATGTATTGTAACAGATCCTTTTCCACTTGCACCAATATTTAAACAATTATCTATAATATTCTGCTGAATATCTAGGTTAAAAGAACCTGTAATAATAATAGTATTGACTAAAGCTTGCAACTCACCCTCATTAAGAACAACATCAACACCAGAAACCGTAGCAGAACCAGAAACAAGCTCAACATAAACAAACCTAGGATCAGAACCAGAATCAGCCTTCAAAACCAAACGACCAGCAGCACCAAGACTAAAACCACCAGAAACCGTAAAATTCTTAGAAGGCAAAACAAACATCAACTCATCCAAATAAAGAGAAGATAATGTAGCATCAACATCAATTTTTTGAATACTACCCTCCTCAACAACAGAAACCGAACCAGAACCAGAAGCCCTAGCACGAAACTCCTTACACCTAACACTAGTACTACCACCATTCATACTAACATCAAGACTATTGATAACCGCATTACCACTACCACCATTAACAGTTATCTCTGTCTTCTTAGCATCCTTATCAGCAAGAATAGACACCTGACCAGACACACTAAGATCAGCATAAAAAGTAACCCAAAGATCAGCCTTACCCGGAATCACAACATGACAATTCACAAGATCCAAACCAGCATCAGCATCCAAAGTAATAGTCTTACCATCAAAAACAATAGACCCATCAGCAGAAACATGAACACTAGACGCAGAAACAGTCGTAGGATTACTACTAGACGTATCAGTCATAAAATCCAAACCAAAAATATCTAAAACAACATCAAGAGTATTAACCTCAAAATGACCATCATCAAGGATAAAATCAACATCAAGACGACCATCAAAAACCAAACTTGAGGCAGAAAGCACAGTATTACTAGAAGCAGTATAATATTTAAAAAACAGATTAGAAACTGTAAGATCACCATCAAAATTCACAGTACCAGCACCACCAATACTCGTTATCCCAGACTCATCCCAAGCAACCTCAAGAACACCATCAACACCAGCCTGCACATCAGCAGTAAAAGTACCCTTTAATGTAACATTAAAAACATCTTCAACGTCAACATTAAAATCCTGGACATTAAAACCACCACTTCCATCTTCTATTAGCAATTCCAGTTCACCAGAACGATCATAAACACTACCCCTAAAATTACCAACAAGCAACGGCAAAGAAACCCTAAACTTATCCTTAACCCAAATAGCAAAATCAGAAATAGAAGCAACACCCTCACCATCAACATCCAACTGAAGCTTACCACCAACAGTCTGCCAAGAAACATTAAACTCATCAGATGCAGACTCGAAACTAACTGTACCATGAGCATAACCAACTAAAGTCCCAGGAGGACGCTCCCTCCTAGAATTAAAACTAGCAGAGATCTCACCGGAGACACAGAAATAACCCTCCGAAAAATCATCAGCGATATACCACTTAACATTAAAATCATCACCCCAACAAACACTTCCATCATGCTGAGAATAACCAGTCTCAACAATATCATCAAAAGTCTTAACCTTACCATTAACACCCACAGTAAGACCATCAAGAATAATACCATTACTAATAGTGATAGTCCAAAAAAGACAAGTCTGCTCAGAAGTCTCAGAACTAGAAAGCTCAACATGAATACTACCCGCGTTAGAAATCTTCATATGAATCCAACTAACACTAAAATCACCCTTACCCGGAATACTAAGAGAGGCATCAAGATTATTAATCTCCAAATTACGACCAGACAAAGTAAAATCAATACTACCATCTAGAAAAGCACCAAAATCAACAACAAAAGGACTAGTCATACTATTCTTAACCTCACCATAGAAATCAAAAATACCACCAGCCTCACCCTTAACATAAACAGAAACTTCAAGATCATAATCAGTACGATCAATCGTAAGCTTACGACTACTAAGATCCCAATGAATCTCCAAATCAAGATTAAGATTAGACTTCAAAGAAGCATCAAAAAACACGCCTTTACTCATAAAATCAGTAGAAAACACATTAAGAGAAGTACCCGCAGCATCACACATAAGACTTATTGTTTTCTGAGTAAAAACACTACCACTCCAATCCAACCGAGTCACAGAAGGCATATCAGCAACAAACACAAAAGCACTAGCACTCTCAGGGTCAAGATGATTACGAAGACCAGCCCGTTTAACCCGCTCACCATGAGCATTAAAATCAATAAAACCATTCAAAACACGAGGCTGCCACTCCAACGTGATATGACCAGGTAAACCCTCAACAAAAGCACAAGTACTAGTATCATCAGCATTAGGCTTATACAAAGTAACATCAACACCAGAGCTACCATGCCGCTTATACTCCACCTTACTACTACGCAAGGTAAGAGGAGTAAGCTCAATAGAAAAATCAAAACCAGAACATTTATCAATCAAAAGACCAACATCAGAAACATTACCCTCAGACTCACGGATATAATGAACATCAACCAAAGACTTCTCACTACCAGAATCAAAACCAAAAGTAACACCAAAATTATTCTTATTCCTAGAAGCAGAAATAACAGTTCTCTTAACAGCAGGAGAAAAACATACAACAAAACTATCACTAGAAACAACAGATCCGCTATTCATATCAGCCTTACTATAAACAACACTAAGATCATCAGAACCAGCACCAAGACCAGTCTGCAAAACAACCTTATGCTCAGGTTTATCACGAGTCAACAAATGCGGAATAAACTTATAAGTCACAATACAAGAAGAAGGAACCTCTTCACCATCAAGAGATTGATAACCAAAACGAATACGATCACCCGCCTGCTCCTTAACAAGCAAACCCGGAAGATCAACCTCTAAAAAAGCCTCAAAAAAAGCAGACTTATCAGCAAAACCAGATAAACGCTTAATCGTCAAACCAAGATTAATAGAAAGACAAAAAGGCAACTCAAAACCAGGTAAAAGAGTAAGACGAGCCTCAACATCCTTATCACCATCACCATCAACATCAACCCTCACAGAACTAAAAAGACTAAGATCAGAAACCTTCTCAACACCCTCATAATTAGTAAAAAACTTCAAACTCGTACCAGCAGCAGAACTCAAACCAACCATACTCTTAATCTTAGAACCAAGAGAAACAACATCTGATCTCTCCTTAGGATTGTTATTAACTATTTCTGTTAACTTATTTTTCGTAGATTTTATTTCATTTATAGCCGATGATGTTTTTTCAATTAATGACTTAATAGGTTTATTTTCTCTTTCAGACTCATTATTATTTCTTAAGTTTATTGCACTTATTGATGATGTTACAACAGACCCTATCATTAAAAAAACAACAAATATTGTCATAAATGCTTGTGTTTTTCTTAATATTTTTTTTATTTTTTTATTGTCTTTTTTTTG
>CAZQMI010000168.1:0-3624 GCA_964594475.1 uncultured Thermoplasmatales archaeon | reverse complement strand
CCTTTAAGCTGCGCTTATGAGTCAGGCGCTCTGACCAGGCTGAGCCACCCCGACAGATTGATATGTGTTTCAACCAGGAATGAACCGCTCCTTTATAAAAACTTCTCAAAAATGGATACAGGTCATTTATTCCATCATTAAATGATTTTTTCCTCGAAGAAATATTCGATGAAGCGATTTCTTTTTCAACCGATCTCTCAATCCCTTATCATTTGTAACCACATATGCATTCAACCGTTCTGCAGCTGAAACAACGACATCATCAACGGTTGAACCAGTTCCATCATCAAGCACTTCAAATTTTTCAATAAGTGAAAGAGCGGCTTTTGCATTTCGTTGTTGTTTCCCTGTTGCCTTTTCTGAAAGCAAGCTTAATTCATTTACCACTGCTTTTGGCACCATGAGATGATATGATCCAATCAATCGATCCAATTCACACTCTAGATCAATATGATATTCAAAAAGCATCAGAATTGCACTTGAATCAAGAATTACGATTGTTCTTCCTGAATCTCGCCGTACCCGATCAGATGCCATCGTCCATCAATCCTTCGGCTAATCGCAATACGCTGACCGATTTCTGCACATACTGGTAACTTTAATTTCACCGCCACGAAATCCTCATGAGATTCTACTACTACTCCCACGGTGGTAGCTGTTCCAATGGTAAGCATTAAGGGCTCATTTGTTTTAATTTTTTCAACAGTTTTTTCCTCAATGGTACCCACCACTCGTTTCAGTAAATTCACAGTTACACTAAAATGATCAACGGTTGGTGGTAATTCACCTTTGCTTCCAACTACCTTCCCAGAAAAAGAATCAGATTTCGTTCGACCCGGATCAAGTTTTGTTCCTATCGCGATAAGACCACCCGGAGTCGCCTCATCGACCATAATCCCACCACTGAACAATGAATCAATCCTAGTAATGATGGGTTCAATCTTTTTTCTTCCCCCTTCTTCGATATCTCTTCCAGGAGCGATTTCAATGTCAGCTCCTTTTTTCAAAACCCCTTTGATCAATGAACCACCTATGATACCACCTTTCAAATCAGTGGGTCTGCTTCCCGGTTTATTGATATCGAAACTCCGAGCGACAAACATCTGTGGGGATTTACCAAGATCCCGATCTGGAGTAGGAATGAAATCTTCTATTGCCTTCACCAACACATCAATGTTCATATCATGATGAGCACTCACCGGGATAATCGGTGCATCTTCTGCACAGGTTCCCTTGATAAACTGTTTAATCTCTTTGTAATGCTTCACTGCATCTTCTTCTGATACCAAATCGATTTTATTCTGAACGATAACGATATTTTTTATTCCAGCAATATCCAGAGCGGTTAGATGTTCTCTCGTCTGTGGCTGTGGGCAGGTTTCATTTGCAGCAATCACAAGCACCGCTCCATCCATAATGGCTGCACTAGATAGCATGATTGCCATAAGTGTCTCATGGCCTGGAGCATCCACAAAGGAGACCGTTCTCAGTAATTCAGCGGATGATCCGCATTGATCACATGTTTTTTTAGGACCGTAACTCTGTGGTTCTTCACACGCGGGACATTTATAGAATGCTGCATCAGCATAACCAAGTTTAATGGAGATGCCACGTTTCATTTCTTCGGAATGCTCATCTGTCCATTTGCCAGTCAACCGCTGAGTTAGGGTTGTTTTTCCATGATCAACATGGCCGATCATTCCGATATTTATCTCTGGAGGCTGTGGTAAGCTCATTTCTTCTCCTCAGCTTTTTCCTCAGTTTCTTTTTCAGATTCTAGTAATTGATCGATCGGTTTTGAACTGTATTTGGTTACTTTCATATTGATTTGAACAAGATCGGTGCTCACCGTATTTCCTCGAAGTGATTTTTTTCGACGTAATCCCCCTTCTTTTGACTTGAAACCAAGACTGTTACTCACTAAAAGACGTCGACGTCGTATTCCAGGAAAATCTTTACGCATCGGAAAACCATCTTTATCAGTTCCACCAGTGATTTGAAGTTTATAGCCAGGAAGGGAAATAAAGATACCATCAACGTCTTCACCGATTTTTTTACCAATCAATGAATTTGCATGATGACCACTCACCTGCACTTGATGAGATTTACCGTTCTTCACATCGTTTACAACAACTTTAAACTCTACCATATCTGTTTCTCCTTAGCACGTTTTAATACTTTACTTCTCGTATGAATAGGTTTCCAAGATATAGCATTCCATATTAATATGTTATTGTTAAAACCATTGATATAGTAATGGAGACCGGTAATAGAACGAAGAAATATTAAAAAATTTAAGAAAATATTTAAACAATCATTACTTTCCCGGTTTCAATCACATCGAACTTGGGGGAGAAAGATGGAAGATTTCATTTGGCACTGGACAAAAGGCAACACCAAAATCTACACTCGTAAATCAACAGTCGCACGACAAGCGATGGAAGATGGTTTGTTTGTTCAAATAAAAAGAAAGAAATCAAGGATTATGAAATATTAAATCCTCTTCTTTTTTTCCTAACGGAAGTTTTTTACGACAGTATCCTATTCAGTCTACCATTATGCCAGCATATGATTATAATAAACTGCTTAAAAAAGTACAGGATAACATTTCTGCAGAACGAACAAGTGATGACCGTTTTAAACTTCCTCAAGCAGAAATATTTTATGAAGGAAACACAACGGTTATCAAAAATTTTGATAAGATATCAGATGCTGTTGATCGAGATCCCGATCAAATTCTCAAATATCTTTTAAATGGGCTAGGTACCGCAGGGGAGCGAAGTGGAGCTCGAGTTATTTTTCAAGGTAAAATCCCTGCTCATAATGTCCAAGACAAGCTCAAGGATTATATCGATACCTATGTGGTGTGTTCAGAGTGTGGAAAACCTGACACTCACCTGGTGAAAAAAGGACGTACGATGCAAGTCCGCTGTGATGCCTGCGGTGCAATTAGACCCGTTCGATCCCGGAAAAAAACCGTGGAGAAACAACCATCTGTCAACCTGACCGAAGGGATGCAATGTGATGTGACCATCAAAGACATCGGCAAAAAAGGAGATGGGGTAGCCTACATTGATAAATACATCGTTTATGTCTCAGGTGCCGTCAAGGGATCCACGGTTAAAATCAAAATAGAGAAGATATCTGGTACGGTTGCTTTTGGCCGGATTATTTCCGGGTGAACGAAGAAAACGAAAATTATATAAACGAACTCGGCCATTCAGTTTTGGTCTGTCAGACAAATGATGTCACTCGTCATATTTGGTAAGACGAAAGGCGCTGATGTGATGCACTATTGACGCCCTCATGACACCGTTTTGTCCGACAATAAAATGAGGAACACTATGGAAAATCAACGTATTACCGTCCGGCTCCCACAACGAGATCTTCATTCCATTGATCTTTTCATTAGAGCTGGTGAATTTTCTTCGCGATCAGAGGTAATACGACATGCGGTAAATGACTTTATAAAAAATTATGCTCAGGAAGTCATTGACAAAGCAGAGAAAATTAAACAAGTCCAACAACTTGAAATGGCTGTTGAATCCATAGAACCCTTCATGAAAAAATAAGACTCATACCTTTAAAAGGAAAAAAGGGATGGGATGCACCCTTTCGAAGGAC
>CAZQMI010000167.1:0-3632 GCA_964594475.1 uncultured Thermoplasmatales archaeon | reverse complement strand
AAAAACCTTTAAAAATATCAACAATATTCAAAATACCTCCACTCACCACACCCTCAAAAAGACTAGGTTCACCTTGAACATGCCTACCAACTTCCTGCGTAGCCATTGCTCCAGCCCCCGCAGCACCAGCACCCAAAGGGCCACCAACTTTAAAACCCATATAACTAGCAAGAAGAGGAAACGCACCCCTATCAATCAACCAACCAACAAAATCATTAACAGAACCTTCCCCAAGACTAAAATCAAACAAAACCGAAACTGACTGCCCAATCTCACTAAGTGCTATCCCAGCATCCTTCGCCCCCTCAGAAATACTAATTAAAACCGAATTTAAACCCTCAAGCAAAGAATTACCTTGCTCAGAATCAAGCCAACCAACAAAACCCTCAAACAAATCAGCAAAATTCTCAAAAGCAGGAACTAAACTTTCAGCAAGAGTTCTAGTCATTCTAAAAAAACTAGTATTAATCCTAGCAAGAGCAGGAGCAGTAGCAGGCCCCATACTCGCCAAACCAATCAAAGCACTAGTAACACCAGTACCAAGCATAGTAGCCTTATCAGCAACATCCCCAAGAGTCCCACCAAGCTTCTCCATATCACCAAAAGCACTTTTAGCATTACTCCTAGCACTATCCAAACCACTCTCCAACTGAGTTAAACCACTCTTAATACTAGAAACATCAAAAGAACCAACTATCTCAAGACTACCAACCTCAACCATTATCATTCATCCTTCTTTTCCTTTCCAAACACTTCATAACATACAAACACTTTTTTCTATCTTTCTCTTTTAAACTTTTAACATCTTTTAAACTCCAACCAAAAAACTTTGAAAGATTAACAGTAGAAACAAAACGACCCAACAACTCATCTTCTACCTCAACATCATATATTACTAACCTTTCTAATTTTTTTTTTGACTATCCCCAACCTCAAAACAACTATTAATCTTTTTAATCAACTCACCCCTAATACCAGGCTTCAACTTCTGCAACAACTCAATTCTCCTATTCTTATCCAAATCCTTAAACTTAACCCCCTTATCCTCATACGGAGCATCAACAACAAAACCAAGCAAATTCATATTCTTTTTCTTAAAATCATAATCATAATTACCATTAGGCAAAGGCCGAATAAAAGACTCTAAATAAGAATCATACTCCTCCCCATCAGGCTCATGCACCTTAAACTTTTTACCATTAACCTCTATCTCAATAGCTTCTTCATTTATAAAATCATTCATACACCATTCCTCCATTTAACTAAATGTTCCATAATCACTCTCTCCATCATTAACAACAACACCCAAATCCTTCGCAACAAAATTAAGAGTCACATTATTAGGCCCATCAAAATTAGTAGGATCAGGAGCATCATTAATATAAACATCTGTAAAAGTAAAAGTAACATCATCATTAGTTCCTCTAGTCAATTTAAGACTACAAGTACCACTAACTTTATTCGTAGCCTCCCACAAATCATAATAAGTATCATCAGTCAAATTAATAGTAAAACTACCGTTAACTTTTCTAACATTCACAGCACTCTCACTTTTCAGCCTATTACTATTATCATAATCACCATACCTACCCTCATCAAGATTATTCTCAACATTCAAAGAACCACTTGTAACTTTAGTTTCAGCCGAACCATCAATATTAATAGTAGCCTGTCTAGACTTAAAACCATCATCACTCAAAGCCGTCAAACTAGTAGCACTAGTACCATTTTCAACATCCCTAGCTTTTATATCAAGATTACAATTAACAAAACCACCAGCACGAGTATCAAAAGTCAAACCAAAACGATTAACCTGACAACCATCATAAGTTCTAACCCTATCATTACTAGAATGCTTAATAGCTCTCTCTAAATTAAAACTACCAACCGTCTTATCATTAGTAAAAGTATGAGTATAATAACTACCATTATCAGTATCAGTAACACCACTACTATCAGCTAACAAAACAAACTTTAAAAACTTCCAATTCTGAGGCACAAAATTAAGCGTTCCACCAACACTTTTAACCCCATACTCTCTCGTATCAACAAGAATACTATCAGTACCACTCCCTTTAATCTCTTCTAACTCATTAGAATTATTAGGCGTCCACTTAGCATTTCTACCCAACAACACACTCGGACTAGTACTAGCCCCATAACTAGCTTCAAAATCACTAAAACTAATTAACTCTCTTTTTCCTCTTAAAAATTCTACCATATACAACCACCTATTTATTTATTCTCCAACATCCACCCCAGACAACTGAACATCCTGCCCAAGCATATAAGTCTGCGACTCTTCATCAAAAGGCAAAGGAACCCAATTTAAACCAGAATAATCATAAAACTTAGGATACAACTCATTAACACTATCACTAAAACACTTTTTAACCTTATAACCAAGATAATTAGCTAAACCTTGTTTAGAATACTTTTTCCCACTAACACTATAATTATAATTATCTTTAACATGACAAATAATCTTAAAAGTAGGACTATCCCCCAAAGGAGCAGAATAATTACCAAGCCTATTACTATTCATATCCATTACCTCAACACTAATCCTAGGAAACTTATCTTGCCCTAGCTTACTAATAGGCCTATCAGGAAAAATCCACTCATCACCACTATCACTAGAATAATAATTAACAACAATAACATCATCTTCACTAGCACCAGCACCTAAAATAACTTTTTTATTCCTCAAATCAACATCATAATCCTGCCACTTACTAATACTATTACCATTAACACTCACACTCTTAACAGCCCTAACCAAATGACTATCATCACTAGGAGTTAAAACAAAATCAGTCTGCCCTGCACTAGCAGTAAAACTATCCGAATCACTAGAATACCTACCCCTAGGATCCGTAATATTAGCTCTTAAAAACTCAATAACTATCTCTTCCGAATCCGATAATACACTCATACAACTTGCCTTCTTGGACTTTAAACTTTGGCTCTTGCCACCAATAACAAGCACAAACTATTATATAAGCTTTTTGTTACTCTTCAAACCACTTTTCTCTAATAACCTTATTCCTAACCTTATTCAAAGCAGGAACCATAAACGGCTGAGCCTTCATCCTACTAGTACCAAACTCTTGAAAACTATTAGAAATTAATACTCCACTAGCAACAAAACTATGCATTCCTTCAACACTCAAATCATACAAAAAAGCATTTTTACTACTACCATTCTTTCTTTTATCATCATATTTAAACTTTTTTACATTAATAACTTTTACTTCTTTAAAAGAATCAATATTAACAAAACTATTAAAAGAAGGATTACACCTTAAATAATAAACATAATTCAAAGGATTTCTATCAAAATTACTATTATCTCTATAATCACAAAATCTTAAATGAACAATAATAAAATCTTTCAATTTATTTTTTAAATATTTATCTCGTTCAATATCTTTTTCTTGATTTTTATGCCAATAACCACCATCACACTCAATAATCATTTTTAAACTAGGAATATAAAAATCAACAAATTTAGAACCAACTTTTTTTTGAATATTAAAATCAATTTCAGCATTAACTAACCAATCTCTAACCTGTTTTTCAATAATAGTCATAACATTTTTTTTAGCCAAAATCCTATTAACATGCTTTTC
>CAZQMI010000166.1:0-3638 GCA_964594475.1 uncultured Thermoplasmatales archaeon | reverse complement strand
TATTACTTTATGCATGGGAACATAATCTAGATGTAGATGATGTGAGATCGGTTATGGATCTATCGATAGAACAGATAAACAGAGTCTTTCAGGATTTTTCTTCAAAATATCAATCCACACGACTTAATCGTATACTTCCACCATCTCTTGAGATGAAATAAGGGATATAATAGCTATGATTGAAAATGATTCCACAACAGAACATACTGATTCCTTATATCAAGATTATAAGGACTATATCAATTCATCATATCCACTTTTTTTACAGCGATATGGGATTGATTTTCCTTCGGATCAAGCAAATGGAGCGATAATCACAGATAAGAATGGAAAAACATTTATCGATTGTGTTTCTGGATATGGAATCTATAACATAGGGCATAATCATCCAACATTACTCAAAGACCTCATACTTCATCTTCAACAACATCAATTGCATACCAAACCCTTGATTACACCTATACAAGTAGAATGTGCAAAAACATTGTCAGCAATTGCTCCGGGCGATCTACAATGCAGCTTCCTTTGTAATAGTGGATCAGAAGCAATCGATACTGCCATAAAACTTGCTCGACTCACCACTCATAAAAAAGAAATAATCACTACTGAAAAGGCCTATCATGGATTTACTTATGGAGCACTCTCAGCAAGTGGAATTTCCTCCTTTAAAAAATCATTTGAACCTATTGTTCCAGATATTATACAGGTTCCGTATGGAGAAATCAATGCCCTCAAAAAAACAATTTCTTCAAACACTGCAGCTTTTATTTTGGAACCAATTCAGCATGAAGCAGGAATTATAGTTCCACCAACTGGTTATTTGAAGAATGTAAAAAGAATATGTGAAACACATAACGTAATGCTCATCCTTGATGAAATAAAAACAGGCATGGGAAAAACTGGTGCTATGTTTGCCTGTGAACATGAAGATGTTATACCAGATATCTTAGTTATTGGCAAATCCTTAGGTGGAGGATTAATCCCCGTTGGTGCAGTTCTTGCAAGAAAAGAGCTATGGAAACGATTCAGTCTTCATTTTTCAATGTCAGCATCTACCTATGCAGGAAACACATTGGCCTGTCAAGCAGCGATTTCCACGATTAAGATACTACAGGAAGAATCATTAATTCATTCCTGTGAACAAAAAGGAAAAAAATTATTCACTGGTCTTAAGAATCTTGAAAAAATCTATAGCGACTACATAACTGAGGTCACCGGCAAAGGGTTGTTATTGGGAGTAAGGTTTGCTAGCTCCAAAATTGCTTTTCAGATCATTAAGAACATGATAGATGCAGGTGTTCTTGTGCTTCCCTGTTACGGAGATTCCTCCATGATGATGATTGAACCATCGTTAGTGATAACGGAGGAAGAAATACAAACAATTATTACTCAATTACATAATGCAATGGAACAATTGAAAACGAGATGAAAAGACATGAAGAGATGTAGCCGTTGTGTGTTAAATGAAAACTTTCCTGGAATTAGCTTTGATTCAAATGGAGTCTGTAATTTCTGCAGAGATCATAAACCAATTGAAGAACAAAAACGATTAAAAGACAAATTTGAAAACAAATTTATACAGTTAATCCAAGAACATAAACAAAATAATTCCTATGATTGTCTAGTTGCTTATAGCGGAGGAAAAGATAGTACATACACACTTTCTCTTCTCAAAGAAGAATATGGATTACATATTCTGGCCTTACGTTATGATAACTGGTATCAATCACCTAAGTCAACTGAAAACATAAATCATGTAGTCAAAAAGCTCAATATTGATTTGATTACAGTGAAACCAAATTATGAAACATTTAAGAAAATCATGCATACTGTGGTAACTCAGAATATATATTCAATGAAACATATGCAACGGGCCTCAGATATCTGTACAACCTGCATTTCATTGATCCGTTTTACATGTTTAAAAACAGCAATTGAAAAACATATTCCATTTGTTGTATTTGGAATGTCACCCGGTCAAGCACCAGTGATTACCTCAATCGTAAAAACAAATCCAGAAATGATTCGGAATATGCAGGATATCGTTAAAGTGCCTGTTGAAAATTATATCGGAAAAAATCTTGATTCATTTTTCCTTCAACAAAGACATTTCAAAAAGGATAAAAGTTATCCCTATATCATAAATCCATTATCATTTTTAAGATATAATGAAGAAAAAATTTACAGGGTAATTAACAGGCTTGGATGGAACGCACCAAAAGATACTGACAATAATTCAACAAATTGTCTTCTTAATCAATATGCCAATGTCGTTCATCAAAATAAATATGGTTTTCATCCTTATGCATCAGAGTTATCAGAACTCATACGGAACAATATACTAAGTAGAGGAAAAGCATTGTCAAAAATTAATGATGAAAAACAGGAATTTTTAAAGCAATACGAAGAAGAATTCGAAAACAATGAATAAGATAGGGATAACATGACTGAACAAGATTACATATCTATCGGTGTTGACATCGTTTCGACAGAAAGAATTGCAAAAAATATTGCTGATACTCATTTTCTATCCAGAGTTTTTACAGAAAAAGAAATCCAATCCGGGGAAAAACGATATGATACAGCAACCTATCTAGCGGGAAGAATTGCAGCAAAAGAATCTATTAGTAAAGCATTAGCAGTAAGCTGGGAAAACGGGATCTGCTGGAAAGATATAGAAATAATTAATAATGACAATGGTGTTCCCAAGGTTGAACTTTGTGGTGAACCAAAAAAGAGAGCTGAACAAAAACATGTTCAATCTATTCAAATAAGTATTTCACACGAAAAAGAATATGCAGTTGCCTTTGCACTGCTCATAAAAAGGTGAACATTATGAGTGAAGATAAAAAATATGATAAAAAAACAGTACAAGAAAAAATTCGTCGTTTCATTCATAATAATTTTGTATTCAACAATGAAAAAGAACCACCTCACGACAATCTTTCATTATATGAACATCGAATTGTTGATTCCACAGGTATCTTAGAAATTGTTGATTTCATCGAAGAAACCTTTCAGATACGAGTTGAAGATGAAGAGATAATCCCAGATAATCTTGATACTATAGCAAAAATTACTAATTATGTATATAGAAAAATCAATGCAATCTCATAATCCAATCGAAAGAAATCAGTTTGTTAATTGAGATTTAACCTTTTCATATATTTCAATTAAAGTAATAACCTTTTAGAAAAAGGATATGGTTTTAAACAGAGTAAAGATAAAAAATATGAAAAAACAGTAACATTAGATTGTGAGGAGATGGTTTGACAAAAAAAAATGTCTCTATTGTTATTCCAACATATAATGAACGTGGAAATATCCCCGAATTATTTAAAAGAATAGATTCTGTATTGATGAGCTATAATTACGAAATCATCATCGTTGATGATAATAGTCCAGATAAAACATGTGAACTAGCTCAGGAATTTTCAAAAGATTATCCAATTAAGGCATTTAGAAGGATACATGAAAAAGGACTAGCTACAGCTGTAATTAAAGGAATAAAAGAATCTTCTTTTGAAATAATTGTCGTTATGGATGCTGATTTACAGCATCCTCCCGAAAAAATCCCTGATTTAATTCGTTCAATAGAACAAGGAGCAGAAATATCTATAGGTAGTAGATATGTAAAG
>CAZQMI010000165.1:0-3720 GCA_964594475.1 uncultured Thermoplasmatales archaeon | reverse complement strand
AAATAAATATCTTTATTTTGTCTTTTCAATTGCAAAAACACAAGATTTTCAAGCATTCTGCCCCAATCACTCTCAGTTCTAAATCCCAAGGTTTTTGCCATTCCCGTATCAATAAAATAGACCTTTTTATGATAATAGATCTGTTTTTTTAATGAAGGATTGAACCGAGGAATAAGAAATGTAAGAAAACTATTTTCCAGATATTCAAAATACTCTCGTATGGTAGTTGCACTTGACAAACCGGTTAGTTTTCGTAACTGATTGAAACTAATCTCCTTTCCAATATTGCTCACCGCAAAATACACGACTTCCTTCATCGTTTTTTCATTTGGTAGATTATAGCGCGTGATAATATCTCGATACAAAATATTTTCAAAAACAAAAGTCAGATACTCCTTTTTTTCCGTTTGTAAATACTCTGGAAATCCTCCTTTTTCCATATATTCATTAAACAATTTCTTGATAATGCTTTTCTGTTCCGTGGTAAGTCGATTAAGTGAGGCCAACTTGAACCGATGAAACAGGAGAAATTCATGAAATGAGAACGGATACAACGAAAAAACAATATGTCTACCTGTCAAATGCGTTCCCAGTTCCTTACTTAACATACTTGCATTAGAACCCGTGACATAAATCTTCTTTCCTGCATCATGAAGCCTGCGGACAAATCGTTCCCAACCAGAAACATTTTGAATTTCATCAAAAACAAAAATTTGTTTGTTACCAAAGAGTTCTATTAACAATTCATAGAGTTTCTGAAAATCATCAACAGTAAAGTGAAAAAACCGTTCATCATCAAAATTAACATAAAAACTTTCTTTTAAATAAGTATATCTCATCAGCTGAAGTAATGTTGATTTACCAGATCGGCGTATACCAGATATAATAATGATGAATTTGTCTTGTGAAAAATCTCTGATTCTCTCAGTTAATTCACGTGGTATAAGATTGTCTTTTACACTGAGTTGATCATGCTCAATCAGGATTTGCCTGATACGATCTGTATCCATACAATCCAATATATAAGATTTTAATTTATAAAGGTTTGGTCTAATAAACCAATATTAAGACAATTTTCTTGGTTTATCAATTACATATATAAACGATATCAAACTCATTATAAACTTACCCTCAACCTTAAGAAACAGAAAAAAATCATTCATATGTTTATCCGTTTTAATATGAAAAGCAAGATAATACCACTATTCATCTAAAAAAGCAAAAGAAAAATATGTTTTATACACAATGATATTCATTCTTTGAGTTGATGTAAACGATGTAACAGTGCTTGATATACCATTTGTTTTTTTTCATTATTCAGATGAAATAAGGTTTTAACAATCATTGCTTTTGAGATAGTAAAAATATAGTTGAGTTTGATGATGCTGTTTTTTACTGAACCTTCTTCTTTTGTCAGTGGTATTCCCTCCATTTGTTGATTACTTGTGATACCTGCAACAATAACATTATCAAATTCTTCAAAGAGGATAACTGCCGGTCGTTTTTTGATCTCAAATGTGTTGGTAAATTGGACCTGAGCAAGAATAACATCACCGGATTTAAGCATCTTCCCAAGCCTCATCATCCTGGTTATCCCAAAGTTCCTTCATTTTTGGTTGTTGGATCTTATGTAAAAACTCATCGTATTGATTATGTTTCTTTACTTGTTTAAAAATTTCAATGAGTTGAGAGATCAGTTCATTATACGTTTGTCTTGGATATTGTTTTACATCTTTTAAAGATTGAACAACCGTTTTATCTAATTGTATTGTTGTCACATTACTCATTATACATCAACTATAAGCACTATATAATAAGTTATATATCAATTTTATGCTGAACTTAAAAAAAATATGGTTATCCTCAGTTAACCAAGCTAAACTGAATATGCAAAAAAAATATTTAGTTTTCATCAAAAAAGAAAACATCAACGGAACTAATTCTGCTACAACATGAGCACTATCACTACAATACTGCCCCGAACACCTAGATTATGGTATCGATCAATGCATTATTCTTTTGAATCTACTGCTGGTGAAAACCTGCTCAGAAGAAACAACCACACAGGGATAAAAAAAATCGTTTTTCCATCAAACTCACGAACCTCTAACAAATCCTTTGTGACCACATTTCCTTTTTCAACATGAAAAGAAACAAGAGATCGGATAAGACCCTTAATTTTTTTATTCGGAATCGTATTCCTATATTTCACTTCAATTGGTATCAGGTTCTCTTTTACGCTTAAAATGATGTCCACTTCATTTTTTGATCGGTCTAGCCAGTAGAACAATTTTGGGCCCAATTCCTTCACAATTGTTTACCAAATTGGGAATTAGCCATATAATTCATGTTTTTCATAGTCTAAAACAGTGAAACCACAGCAGAACCCACCCGTGAGAAATATCATGAAACATACATTATTATTAATACCAATCATCCTTCTCATTTTTCAGGGTTGCATCACCACTAACATAGGCTATATCGATATGAATAAATACATCTTCCCAGAAGATGAAGGAAGACATGAAGCAGTCAACGAATCCTGGTGGTTTGGAAGTTATGTCACCTCAGAGAACGATGATGAATTTTTTATCTGCGGATTATATGTCATGCGTCATACAGATACTTTAATCCAATCAGTAATCGTTAAGGACATCAAAAAAGATATACTATACTCCAATACGAAACAAGTTGCAGCCAATTCATTTACCTATGCTTCAGATAAACTATTTTTCGAAATCAACCCAAATGAGAAATGGTATCAAATCACCTCCCAACCCTTTACCTATACATTCCAAACCAAACTAACTGACAAACATTATGAAATCACTCTCGATCTGAACATCAAAAGCTGCAAAGGACCCACAATACAGGACACCCTCGGAAGAATAAACGATATCCTCAATGATACCGCTTATTATGACCATACCAACTGTGAGATCAGCGGTCAATTATCCATGTTTAATAAAGAAATCACTGTTCAAGGAACTGGATATATCAGCAGGGAATGGGGAAAGAAATTAGGTGGTCACTGGCAGTGGTCTGCAATTCAACTCGACAATGAATATGAGATATGTGCAGCGAAATTCCAAACTCTAGATGGAGTAAAAGATGAAGGTTGGATAGTCAACCCAGATGGAGAAGTAAAAGTAATTTCCGATTTAACCATTTCATTGATTACCTATACATCGACATGGTGGAGCGAAAAATGGCAACTCTCCTCTGAAGATATAGATTTTAACATAACCGTAGAATTAGTAACTGATCTATACAATGTCATCGGGTTAAATGAAGGACTCTGTTTTATCTCTGGAACATTTAAAAACCAATTGATCAAAGGAATTTGTTTCACAGAACAGACCATCCGTTTTCCCAATGAATAATAGTATTCATTAAGAAATGATAGCTCTTCAATTCTATAAAAAAATATTATCTGAACCTCCTTCAACAACAATCATGTTGATAGTCAATTTTCTCAGCCAACCCAAAAGAAGAATACAATGATTTAGATTTTAAGATAAAAAAGAAATTGAAAAAACCTATTCGCACATCTGCGATTAAATACAGATAATTCCTCTAAACATGTTTTCTCACCGGCCCCAAGAAACGATTGATATGAACTTCAACGATTCCTCCTATATCGCTCTTGCCATGGCGTACCACTGTCCCATCTTCTCAAAAGATAAAGGATTAAAAAAACAAAAAAGGGTACCAGTTTTA
>CAZQMI010000164.1:0-3872 GCA_964594475.1 uncultured Thermoplasmatales archaeon | reverse complement strand
ATTCTTTTAAAAAAATTAATATGGGAAACATATCGATTTTTTGTTTCTAATGAAAATTTTAAATGATTAGAATAATTAAATTATTGTTTGAATCCTGGGTGCAAATCTTGTTACTCAAAGAAAAAAAGAAAGGGGTAATCGGTTCCATTCATCGCATCTTATCGAGTTAGAATTCAAAATTATATTTCTATATGATCAGTATAGAAAACTTTATATTTTGTAAATTTGTTATAAATATAACAGTTATTGGGAGGAAAATTTTATGAAAAAAGGACGTATGGCACTATCTGTTCTTATCATATTCACTTTTTTGCATATGGGATCTCTCTTGGCACAGGCACCAATTGAATCTTTTGTTTCATCAAATAGATCGATTGAACTTGACACCTCGGGGACTATTGTAAAAAATAAACCATTACCTTGGATTTTTATAAACATGATGACATTTCCAGATCAAGAAAAATTTGTATTATGTGGTTTAATCAAATACCAAAATGGAAATACAACAATATATAACAAAGAGACCAATGAAGAGCAATGTGTAGAAGGTGAGCATTCAATTTTTTTCTTTAATTTCTATGGGCCAACAGTTCATGTGGAATTATATGATGATTTCATTTGTTTTGAGGGCTCAGCATATTATGTGAAACTATTTGGAGGGAAGTAAATGAAAAGCTTTTTTTTCAGCATTTTCTGCATCATGCTTTTACTTATCATCCCCATCTCCATCTCTGAGAAACCGGTCGATACAACTGTCTGTTTTAAAGACCCGCGGAGTAGTGATATAAATGAATCTTTAATTGTTGAAAATTATACTTGGGCGATTATGAGATATGATCATCCCTGCCCCTCAGATAATTTTGGGATGATATCAATGCCCACTCCAACTGTTGGATCTATTTTGATACCCGCAAACATGATGAACGCTAAAGTCATTAATGCTGCAATACAGGTGAAAAAAGATACAAAGATGCAAACGTTGCAGGCATTGGATAGATTTGATACCGATATGATGATTCATACCATGAATGCTTTTTTTCGAAAGAGGGACGAATGGCACACCAAAACCAGTTTCAATTACAGAAAAGAAACAGCAGTGGAAATGAATGTCCTTGGAGAAATCTGTTTCAAGGCAGATCTTGTGGGAGATTGTGCAAGTCAGGCAAGTTTCAATACTGCTGTCCTTCGACTGTGCGGTTTTTCCCCAGAGGAGGTTTTCACCATTGGCATCCAAGGGGAAACTGGAGGCCATGCAGTCAATGTCGTTCAGATTGATGATGAGTGGTATGTATTTGATAGTACCTATGCACCATATGTGAGAAAGGGGAATTGTGATAGTTTGATTTTTGAAACGTATTTCACTCCCCCCGTGACAGATTATATTACGTTTTTGGAGAATGATAAATATCTGGTCATCTTTGGGGCCTTGCACGGTGAATATGTTCCCGCACTTGCTGAGCCTTGTTCAAACATGAATGCCACATTTCTTTCTACTTTGATTAAAGACATTCGGCCTCTATTTAATGATTCATGGTTAGGAGCAGATCAATGGGATATCAATGCCTTTGTTGATATCGCTGAACCTCATCAGCTCAAGAAAGGTATTGAGATGCCTTATACCGTCGATGATGCGCTAGGAACTACCCTTGATGAACAAACGGATTCACTGCTAACGCTCATCCGATCCTTTATTTCAGATCATACTAATGAGATACAACTAGATGAGTATACTAAAAGTAGGTATGCCTATGGATTTCTATCAGTTGATTTCCCTCAGGCATATGCAAATGCTGCGCGACTGGCAGCTTGGACCAGTACTTTTGCAAAGATGCTTGATAGACCATCATCTCAATTAGATATACATGTGACTTCTATATGGGTAAGAAATATCATTCGTAATAGACAAATCGTTGAGGAGGGTTGCATTGCGTATTCTGATCTTTTATATTTGCGTCATGCAGGTTCTTCAGTTGATAAGGCATCTCTTGCCTATGGGTCACTACGAAATATGAAAAAAGACAGCAATTTTTGGTCGGTTGATGAATTATATATCATCATTACAAAACAATACAAAGGATATCTGGCAGTATTAGTTCAGGATGAATGGCAGTTCCTTAATTTTGGAAGAGGTCTATCAAAGAGTAAAAATCCACCAGAAAATATTCAAATGGTGTTTAATGAGGAACAGTTTTACGAGGAGTGGATGTTGTAACATATCTCATTAAATCTATGGATTAAGTCTCATCTGTTCTAAGGAAAAAATGATGATGTCATCGTCGACAAATTGTTCCTACTATATTTTTATATGATGGATGATTTATCACCGGTTTGTGGTGAACATATGAACTATGTCGCAGTCTACTGGTCCCGGTATGGGCATAATAAACAAATTGTTGATTATCTAAATGAAAAATTAAGGGAGAAAGACCATCAGGTTACCGTTTTGAAAACTGATGATGCAGATCCTGCTTCACTTCCAGATGCAGATGTGTACATATTTTCAGCATCAGCTGAAGCATTCCGCTTGCAGAAGAACATGAGAAAATTCATGAAAAAACTCAGTGGTCTTGACGGAAAAAAATATGCTATTATTAACACCCATGGGATGAAAAAAAGAAACTGGTTGAAAAGTATGGATAGGATCCTAACAAGTAAAGGCATGGAAAAAGCCGCTGAAACTGATTTTATCATAGGGGAAGGTCAGGACAAAGGTGAAGGTTTCACTGAAGATTGGAAGAAGAAACTAGATGAAATGATTGAGAAAATATAAAGAGTAATATGTGTTACAAGGTCATAAAATAACCATTATATCATCTGTTCAACTTGTATTATCTAATTGTATTCATCGATTTATGCTGTCCTGTAGGTTCGACATGGATAACGGGGAAATAATGAGTGGTAGTCATGATTTTATGTTCTAGCTTATCTGCGATGTGATGTGCTTGGGTTAATGTAAGGTCTCCGTTCATTTCCACATGAAAGGTGAGGATTTTGATATGTCCGTAGTCATGGACATAAACACTATGAATATTGGTGATTCCTTTAAGATTTCGTGAAATCTCATCGAGTTGTCGGTTGAGTTTTGTATTTGGTTTTAATCCAATAAGATGATCTGAGGTGGTTTTGATAAGCCGAATCCCAACAAAAATAATGATAAGAGAAACAACGATTCCGAAGATGCCATCTAGGATCGGGTAACCAAAATGAGATCCGATAATACCAATTGCGACTGCAATAGATGAGATGGCATCCGTTCGATGATGCCATGCATCGGCTTTAAGCATTTCACTATCTATTTTTTTTGATAAATATAGTGAGTAGCGTGCCATGAGCTCTTTACCAATGATGGTGCAGAGAATAATGATAGCAATGATAATTGCATAATCACTATTGGCAAGCGGTGTTGGATGAAGAACTCGTTGCATTGATTCTTGGATGATGTTTAGTCCGATGACGATTAATAATACGGCAATAATCAATGTGGCAATATACTCAGCTCGCCCATGGCCAAACGGATGATTCTTATCAGGTTGTTTCTTTGCGATTTTAAATCCAAAGATAACGATTCCCGATGTAGATACATCTGAAAGTGAATGCATTGCATCTGCGAGAAGACCAATACTGTTAATGAATAAGGCAAAGGTGATTTTAATCAAAAAAAGAAGAATATTTCCAATAATGCTGACAATTGCTTCCCTATAACCATATTTTGCTCTTACATTTGGATCAGCACTATTCTTTACTTCTTTTGTGTTCTTCATTTAATCAATCAAAAATGAGTTTGTTTAAATAGTTTAGGATATGAATCTTCTTCCAATCCAGAAGATGATTATGGCCAAAGTTTTATTTATCATAGACAATATTTTAATACA
>CAZQMI010000163.1:0-3910 GCA_964594475.1 uncultured Thermoplasmatales archaeon | reverse complement strand
ATTATTGCGTGTCAGTGGACAAGTGGCTAAGTCGCCTGGTTGTGGCCCAGGTCATCGTGGGTTCGAATCCCACCTGACACCCCAGTTTTTTAAAGATATGGAAGGTTGGCTTAGAAGCAGCCATCCTTTAAAGAGTGGAATCGAACGTCCTTGTTAACTTTGTAACAATGAAGACTGTATTTGGTAGCATTGTGAAAGATTACACGGTCCCTGTAGAAGCGCAACTACATACTGTGAAATCGAGTGGCAAGGACAAAATACAGGTTCGACCGGATAAGAACTCGGGAATTAACCTGAGCACCGGAATAGACACCCCGTAACTGGTAAGGTCTATAGCCATTCCTTTGGCGTAACAGCACACCATATTTTTTGCACTTGTAGCTCAGTCTGGAAAGAGCGTCAGTCTGATACACTGGATGTCGAAGGTTCAAATCCTTCCAAGTGCACCATTATTTATGCGCCCGTAGCTCAGTAGGCTTAGAGCACCTGACTTTTAATCAGGTTGTCGAAGGTTCAATTCCTTCCGGGCGTACTTTTAGCTCTGGTAGCTCAGTTGGTTAGAGCAGCTGACTCATAATCAGCGGGTCGTAGGTTCAAGTCCTACTCAGAGCATTTTCTACTTTTTCATGCGCTGGTGGTCTAACTGGATAAGACGTCTGGCTACGGACCAGAATATTGAGGGTTCGAATCCTTCCCAGCGTACTTTATTTACTTTTGTTGAGAGGAGGTGATTCAGGTGGTGCTTAATGAAGCCACTCTTGTGTTGAACAAAGGTTGGACTCCAATTGGGTTTGCATCTGTACGGAGAGCGATTGAGTTAATGGCAACTGAAAGAGCGGTTGCCATATTACCGGAAGACTACACTATGCATGACTTTGAGTCTTGGACAGACTTGAGGGTTCTTGAGGAAGAGAGATGCATCAAGACAGTGAGCTTAGAGATCAAGGTTCCAGAGGTCATTCGTCTTAACTCATACAACAAGATACCTAAGCACCGTTTGAAGCTTTCTCGGCGCAACCTTTTCAAGCGAGACAAGAATCAGTGTCAGTACTGTGGTATCAAATTAAAGAGTCAAGACGCCACTATCGACCATGTTGTGCCTAAATCAACTGGGGGTAAGACTTCTTGGTTGAATTGCGTTATTGCATGTTTGAAGTGCAACAATCACAAGAGCAACCGTACCCCGGAACAAGCAAACATGGTTTTGAAGAGAAAACCGTTTGAACCAAGTGGAATGACCAGTTTAAGAGTGCCATTGTTCAAGAGAAGAGTAAGCTGGGAGAAGTTTGTGTCTGATGCTTACTGGGATGTTGAACTGCAGGAATAAGACATAGCGGATAGATATGGTGTGACGGCCATTATCGATTCCGAAGCAAAGCTGGATAAAGGGTTACACGACCCATCTTCCCCCAGCCTCTGGTGCATTGGTGGTCCAGAATGTCAGCTGGCAACCATGTTCCGGAGTTGGTGTAGGTCTTTTTTAAGGATTCATGATGATACTAATGACTAGCTTTGCCAAGCGTCCTTCTGACATGATCGCTTACAGCGTGGCTAGATGGCAACCAGCTCATGAAAACCTTCCGGAGAAGAAGCATATGGCTCCGAAGAAGGTCGAAATAAAAGATGCTGAAGACTTTTACAAGAAATATCTTGACCTACTTACTACTGGAGTTCGATGGTATCAACTTAAGAGGTTCATTGAACAAGAGAAGAAGAGAGAACGGGATGTTGCTCTTTGCTGCTGGTGTACGATTGATCAGCAAAGATTGAAAGGTTACGATACGATAATGTGTCATACGATACCTCTTGGTTGGTTACTAAAAGAATCTGGTTTAACGGTAAAGCTGGATGAGGAAAGAGAAGAATTTGGAATTAAAATGCGGGTGTAGCATAATTTGGATAATGCAACAGATTTCTAATCTGTAGACTGGGAGTTCGATCCTTCCCACCCGTACTTATGTGGGCGTAGACTTAACTGGTAAAGTGTAGTCTGTTTGTGGGTTCGATACCCACCGCCCACTTATTTAAGTCTTCCGATTCGAGTCGTAAAGTTTGTAATTTGAGGATATTATGGTTGAGATCTTGAAGGAGGAACTGGAGAAACTAATAGTTGACCACTCTCAAAAAGAAATTGCAAAGATGTATGGTTGCAGTCAAGCTACTATTAGACGAAGGATGGTTAAATTAGGGATTAAGAGTCCACGAATAGGTAACTGTAAGGGTGGACCAAAAGAAATAGTTTGTCATTATTGCGGTAAGAAATTTAGCCACAAAAGATGGAGAAAGAGAAAATATTGTTCTTTCGAATGTATGGGTAATGCAAAATACCAAACCAGTGTGGACGCTTGGTTATCTGGAGAGGATGACGGGGTTATTGGAAAATACGGTGGAACAGCTCGGTTTATTAAACGTTATATGATAGAAAAGTATGGAGAGGAGTGTGTAAAGTGTGGATGGGCTGAACGAAATAAGTTTACCAACAAAATTCCATTGCAGTTAAATCATAAGGATGGCAACTGGAAAAATAATATACCAGAGAATTTGGAGCTTTTGTGCCCCAACTGCCATTCTTTAACAGAACATTTTGGCGGTAGAAATAAAGGCAATGGTCGTATTGGAAGGAGAACTTGGAGACAAAATAAAATTGAGGGGCACACGGGTGTAGCACAATAGACGTACGGTTGGCTTCCGGACAGAAGCTGAGAATGTCGGTTCGACCCCGTCCACACGCTCCATTATTTACTGCCCTTGAGATCCCGGTGGCAATGCCAAGAGGTCCTGACCCTTCGAGGTTCCCGGTGAAACTCCGAGAGGGCAGTTTTTAGCTTGAGTAGCTCAGTGGTAGAGCGTCTGGTTGAAGCCCAGATTGCGCAGGTTCAACTCCTGCCTCAAGCACCATAGGCGCATAGCTCAATTAGGTAGAGCACCTGATTCCAAATTAGACGGTTGTGGGTTCGATCCCTACTGTGCCTGCCATTTAATCTTAAGCCACCTTAGCTCAGTTGGTAGAGCAGCTGTCTTGTAAACAGCAGGTCGCGGGTTCAAATCCACGCAGGTGGCTCCATTATTTTGCACGAGTAGCCAAGTTCGGTCAGGCGGTAGATTGCAAATCTATCATACGCTGGTTCAAATCCAGTCTCGTGCTCCAATGGCCGAGTGATGGAACGGCAGACATGTAGCATTCAAAATGCTATGCTCGCAAGAGCGTGAGGGTTCGATCCCCTCCTCGGCCATTTATTTTTGTTGGAGAAATAATAAATGAAGGTTATAGAATCAACATGGTTTAGTAGTATGAAAGGTTCTATGGGCATGGTTTGCATAGAGACGGAGGAAGGGGAAAGAAAATTTTATATGGACAAGGTGTCCGGAATTAATCAGACGGTGGATGAAGCTGCAATAGCTAACCTTGGAGCACCTGTGGAACCAAAACATCTTATTGGTTTTTTGCAGAAGAACATGAAGAAGGAATAAGCTCTGGTGGCGAAACGGCAAACGTTGCGGATTTAAAATCCGTTGTCCTTAGAGACTTGAGGGTTCAAATCCCTCCCAGAGCATTTAAGCCTCCGTACCCGAATTGGCATAGGGGCCTGATTTAGGATCAGGTATTTTACAGGTTCGACTCCTGTCGGAGGTATTTTAAGAATAATTTTTCTTCGACTCATCATTAGGCGTAATTAAAATAACCTACGCTAATTTGAGTCGGAGGAGAAATGAAACTAGAAATAGAGATTGTTAGAGAACTTATACAGGAATTTTCACAAAAAGAAGTTGGAAAGAGGCTTGGTTGTAGTCAATCGACAATTAGACGTTTTATGCGTGACAATGATATTATCAGCCCACGTAAGGGAAATTACAAACACGGAGGACTTGTTAAGATTAAGAAGGCATGTAGGAACTGCGGGGAAGTTAA
>CAZQMI010000162.1:0-3941 GCA_964594475.1 uncultured Thermoplasmatales archaeon | reverse complement strand
ATACGAAATATTACGAATAACCCAAGAAAAGAAATTTGTTACAATTTTATTATTTTTGGCATATTCATCTCTATTTATGAGGTTTTATGGAAAAGAAAAACAGTAGAGTTAAAAACTTTTATAATTCTGAAATAAAAATTGATTATAAAAAATTATTACTCCTCTGAAGATTTGTGCTAGTAAGAAGGGGCTGTATTTTACTGAATATTTACTTATCATTTTTGCTGATATAAACTCTATTGATTCTGTGTTGAATTATTAATTATTAAATTTAGGATAAATGTGCAGCTTTCATGATAACTTCGATTTTTTATATTTATTAAAGTTGAGCCATCCATAAGTATATAAACGAATAATACAAATATAGGTATTGAAAAGAAAAAAGATAAAAGTTCCACGATTTCGTATTTTAAATGAATATTTTGAAAGTTTTATTTTTTACTCTTTTACATCCAAGACAAAAAAATCTAAGGAGATGATTAATAGATGAAAGGAATAGTAAAATGGTTCAATGACCGAAAAGGATACGGATTTATCAATGGTGAAGACGGCAAAGATATCTTTGTGCATAGGAATGATTTATCTTTGGAAATAAGATTAAAAGAAAAAGATCAGGTTGATTATACTGTTGGAGATTCAGATCGTGGACCAAAAGCGACAAATGTAAAGAAGTTATAGAATGTTAGAAGACCTTGTCGTTAACAATGAACAGAATAACTGAGTGTGATCAGAAGTAATCAAAAAAATAGAAGGTGAAAAAAAATGGTAGAGAAAACGGTAAAAGATAAAAATGATGAAAACACCATATTTATCGGAAGCAAACCTCCAATGAGCTATGTACTTGCAGTGGTAACGGAGTTTAAAAGAGACAATGCTAATGAAGTTATCATAAAAGCAAGAGGCAGAGCAATCAGCCGAGCAGTTGATACTGCTGAAATTGTTCGAAATAGATTCGTTACAGATGCTACTGTAAAGGAGATAATTCTCGGTACGGAGAGCTTAACTAATGACGAAGGGCGAACTCATAATGTATCATCGATTGAAATAATTTTAACAACTTAAGAGATTAATAAAACGATTGAATATAAATATTGAAAGCCCATCATGATTTTTATTTATCCTTCTTCAATTGTACGGCAGAATAAAAATCTACGATTCTCAAATATATCAACACAAGTTTTATCTGCTTATTTTTGATTATTTTGATATACATAAATGTGTTTTTTGTCTTATAATTTATATGGTAACCATTCTATGACAATTTATTAATTTTTTATTGATACTTTGCTAATAGCATAGCATTATAAACAACTCATCCGTTTGAAATGATAGAAATTATATCTAATATTTATTTTATTGGACGTGAATAAAACATGGTCACAGTTACTATTGTGAATATCGTTGCTTCTACAATTTTTGCTGAAAAATTAGATTTAGATATCATCGCTGAATTAATAGAATGCACAGATTATGAACCTAAACAATTTCCACAATTTTTTATATTATCGGAATCCCGCTTTGAAACATATGAAGAACATTATTCATGCTCAAAGACAGGTTTATTATTAACGATGCATCTGATCACTTTTGATGTTTTCTGCTCATTCCTATTATTTCTTCTTCTATTCTTTCTACCCATATATAACACTCAATTAAATCCTAATTTTACATTTAAGAAAGAGAAACCATCAAACCCATTTTACCCCAAAAAAATGAAGGTTCATAATTCCCATTTATTATAATTTATATTATTTACTGTATGTATAGTTTAAATAGTTATGGATATCGTTTGCTTAACATATAAATTCAATCTAAGGAATAATAAATATCAATTTGCATAATAAATTAAAAAAGAGGGATTATTGGGTTTAGGTATTTTCTATGGATTTCTTAGAAATCCAAACTGCGCCTTTTTGTTACAGTAATCCTTACTCCGTGGTTTACATATTATCGTTTCAAAATCTGGTGATTCACATTTTGGGCACACAAACATGCTATTATTATGCAGCATCTCGTTGAAATTGACATTACAATTTTTACAATGATATGTTGATTTAATGCTAATAATGCCCCGTCTCATTATTTATTTTCTACAACTGGATTGGGATCCAATAATGAAGAACGTTCATAGATGATTTTTTTTGTATGTTTTGATTTCACAAGTTTTTGCAAATCTACTGTTTTTGTTTTCATTTTATTTTTTCACCTCGTATTGATTTTTATTACCCGGTCATGTACTGATTCTAAAGAAAAGCAGAATTATATAGATGGTTTCATTATGAAACTAGGATTTAATATACTCCCAAAGTAATCGTTATATTCAATGGTATCCTATGATTTGCATTGTATATATAATTATGTAACGCAAAAGGGTTGAACATTTATTAGATAAACACTTTGTTTTTATTTTTTTCCAAGTTAGCAAAAGAGTTATTCCATCGGTTTTTGAAATAGTGATAGACCAGGAGATAAAAAGAAAGCATACTGAAATTATAGAAGAAATCCTCAAAAGGAATGGTGATAACACGTCCATACCATATTTGTTCAACCGTGCCACCCCATATCGCATCTGGATGGTAGAGAACAATAGGAATACTTGTAAGATAATAATTAAATATAAGAAAGGCAAAAAAGGAAATGACTATATATAACCAGAAATTCCGTGATTTTAAAACATCTTCGAACCAAGTTGCAGCAATAAATAGAAAAGCACTTACAGAAAGTAATGCAATGATCGTATAATCTTGATAATAGAAAAAGAGACCCACTATAAGAAATATAGTAGCAATAAGATAATATACAAATTTATTAAATGATATTTCTCGATCATTGAGGAAAAAATTAAGATTTTCATAGATAAATATACAAGAATATGGGACGACAACAAAGAAAAGAGCCTCCTCAAGGGGTATTCCAGCAAAGGTAAATCCAAAGTCAACAAGATATTCATGGTTGAACCACCAGTCACCTCTCCAGGTAACTAAGATGTCCCAAAATATGTAGATACTACCAACGATGAGTATTGATGCTGCAAGTGGTTTGATATTCTTATAATATGGAAAAACCTATTTGAATGAAAAAAGCAATGGGAAAGCAATGATAAGTATATCCAGTAATAGATAATTTATTTGCATAGATATCTTCCTAAATAATCAATTCTTGCCAACATCATAGAATAATTCTTTTCCATCCATTCTTCAGTAGTTCATTCGTTTTCTTTTTTATTTTTCCAGGTCTTACTATATTTACATTAAGAATCACATGAAATAGTGATAATATGGTATTCATGATTCGGTCGTCATAGAGAGAGTTATATTAGTATACACCTAATTACCTCGAAACTATTGACCATATGATTTTATTTATATACTCACCTACTCTGATTTCGTCCCTTTTTCTTGTTCTCTCTTTTGTTTTTTATTTCTCCGATTTATGTCTTCCTTCTTTTTATATTGATATTTATTTGTATCTCTACTCATCCATTTTTCCCCTTCAAATTGATTACTCTTGGGCGTACTTCTTTGATCTTTACCAATCATGACCTTAATCAAGATTTCTTTTAACTCTCCCATATCATGTATTAGGTATCTTTTTTTGAATAATCCGCATATTCATTTTCTTCTTCTAATTCTTCATCTTCTTCTTCATCTAGGATTTTATCTTTTTGCCTCCGTTTCTTTTCTTCTTTCTGCGTTTTTTCGTATTTTTCTTCTTCACTCCTTCGTGTGCGCAGTCGTTTTTTCCTTCTTGCATCGTCATTTGTTGAATTTTTTTCATCTTTCATTTGCCATGCCTCAACTCTATTATACTATAACATTTAATCCTATTTTTTTACCATTTCCGTTTCATTTCCATTCTTTCAGTCTCTTCATCTTTTTTCTCCGCATCTGCCTTTATTTTCCCCAAGTAACTATCTAAGCATATATGACAAATAGCAACAA
>CAZQMI010000161.1:0-4014 GCA_964594475.1 uncultured Thermoplasmatales archaeon | reverse complement strand
AATTAAGAAGGCTCCAGAAAAAAACAGTGTGGTTTCAGATGACGACTTAAAAAACGTCTTTATGGAACTCATGGAGGATATTGTTGTAGTCGATAAAAAAGCTAAAGCATATCAACCACTGACAAAAAAGGGATTGTTGAATAATACAAAAATGAAAACTAATATTAGAGCAACACCTGAACAAAAAGAAGCCATGAAATATACCCTTATTAAGGAACAAATCGGTGGTGGCGCTCTTGAACCATTTATGAGAGATGTGTATTTAGAAGATATTCATATTATAGCTGGGGAAAATGTTCACGCAATCCATAAAGTCTTTGATATGATAAAAACAAATATCATTATTCCTAAAAACGAATCTTTTCTCTTCGCTCGGAAATTAAGTGAAAAAATGGGGGCAGCTGTGAGCGAGGCTCAGCCAATTGTAGATGCAACCTTGCCTGATGGAAGTCGAGGCAACCTTATCTATCCGGAATCCGTAAGTATTAAAGGTCCCAGTATCACCATTCGTAAATTTTCTGAAACACCAATATCTATTACTCAGATCATCAACTGGGGCACATTGAGCAGTGGTATCGCAGCATATCTTTGGTTGGCATTACAATATGGCAGGAGTTTTTTTGTCTGTGGAGAAACCGCCTCAGGAAAAACAACAACTACCAATGCAGTTATTCCCTTTATACCACCAGATAAAAAAGTATACACTGCTGAAAATACACCTGAACTTCATGTTCCCCATACTGTTTGGCAGCAATTACTCACCAGAACTGCAGATACTGAAGAAGGAAGTGTTGACCTGTTTGATTTATTAAAAGCAGCATTACGATCGCGTCCAGATTATATCATCCCTGGTGAGACTCGAGGGGCTGAAGGAAATGTTGTCTTTCAGGCTATGCAAACAGGTCATCCCTGTATTACAACATTTCACGCAGGATCAGTAACGAAAGTCATACAACGGTTTACTGGTGATCCCATTAATGTACCGAAATCGTTTATGGATAACCTGGATTTTGTATTAATCCAGATGGCCGTTGAACGGAAAGGAAAAAGACTTCGAAGAGTATTAACTGTCAACGAGATAGAAGGATATAATAAAGCCTTAGATGGTGTCATGTCCCGGGTTGCCTTTGAATGGAAATCCGCTGAGGATCAACATTTATTCAGAGCAAATCGAAATAGTTTCATGTTAGAAGAACGAATCGCAAAGACGGCAGGATATGAAGATCCATCTGAAATTTATGAAGAATATGAATTACGAAAAAAAATTATTGATCGAATGATAGAAGAACAAATTTTTGATTATTACGAAGTCTGTCAATTCATTTGGACATTTTATCGAGATGGCATAGAAGCATTACCAATCTCAATATAATCTTACTCGGTTGACCTGCATGGCTAAGAAAAAAAAGAAAGATAAAAAGAAAAATGAATTTCTCGATGAATTAAAAGTATCCTACAGATTAATAGAAAATAAAAAAAAATTTTATCTAACCGTTATCATTCCACTTATCATCCTCGGAATAATTATTATCTTTCTCCCTTTTATACTTCAATTGTTACTTCCAGTTCCAGTTTCATTTCATCCAGCAACATTTATCGTCGGGGGAATCGTACCCATTATTATAGGTCTTTTTTATCCCTATATTACTTTCAAAAATAAGGAAACCGAAATTGATAGCAATATGCATTTTTTCATCACCCATTTACGAGTGCTTGCTATCTCTGATCTCTCCTTAAAGGATATCTTGAATATGCTTGGTGGAAAAAAAGTCTATAAAAGTCTAGGTGAAGAAATCAAAAAAGTATCAATTCTTTCCACCCAATGGCGATATCCAATGGCAAACACTCTTCATTTTATTGCACTCCGTACTCCAAGTAAGATATTAAAAGATTTTTTAGATCGATTTTCTCAAAGCCTTGACAGCGGTGTTGAACATCGGGAATTCATCGAAACAGAACAAGAAGCAGTTATGCAAGATTACAAAACCATGTATGAAACAAGCAATGAAAACATTATGATTTTAAATGAAGTCTATGTGAGTATGCTCATTGCAATTATCTTTGTGATGAGTTTTGGAATCGTTTTACCCATCATATTAGGTGCTGAAAGTATGACCATGTACACATATCTTTCCTCCTTTATGCTCATTGTTTCAGAAGGACTGCTCTTATATTTAGTAAAATCCATCATTCCAGAGGACACCATATGGCACCAATCAGGTGAGAAAAGCGAATTGCAGAATAAGATGACAAAATCACTTCGACGATTAGTATTAATAAGTGTGATTTTAGGAACCTTCTTAGTATATGGAAAATATGTCCTCCAAATAAGTTTTTTTCAATTTATATCCATAGAACTTCTTATTGCTATTATATTAACTCCTCTGATACTCATTGGTATAAAAACATTCGTCGAAGAGGGAAATATTTCTCGAAAAGAAAAAAACTTCCTCGGTTTCTTAACAGGCCTTGGTTCAATAGCAACCATGAAAGGTGGTAAAGTAACTGAATCAGTATATTACCTCAGCAAAAAAGACTACGGCATCTTATCCAAATATATCAAAAGCCTGTATAGACGGTTACGAACAAGAATTGATGATGACTCCGCATGGCAATGGTTTGGAGTAGATACTAACAGTAATTTCATTCAACGATCTAGTGAAATATTTCGAGAGGCAACCTATGCTGCAGCCAATCCAACTACCGTGACAAAGATGATCGCTGAAAATATGAGAAAAATACTTGATCTTCGTAAAAAAAAGTTTTCCATTGTAAATACCACTATAGCCCTCTTTGCCGGTATCACATTTGGGATATCCTTTGCAATTTACGTTTCACTTGTTATCAGTAGACATTTAAATGAAATCGTTCTTGAAACTGGAGATCCCTTCAGCAATCTGGAAGGAATTGATATAGGAACTTTACTTTATACCGTTCCTCCAGAAACATATGATTTTATCTTATTAGTTATCTTTTTAGTAATGGCAGTTCATTCGTTAATACTTTCATATACGGTTAAAGTGGTACGAGGCAGTCATCCATATCTTACTTTTTTGTACTTTGTTCCCTTTGTATGGGTGGTAGCAATAACTAGTTCGGTCGTTGAACTATTCATCAAAGGAATACTCACAGGACCTGGTTAATCCTAAAAAAAATTTATATTAGATCAATTATTGAATCAGTGAACGCTGAGGGTACTGTAAATCCAATTATCGCTGAAATCCCTTGCTCTGGAACAATTTTACCAGATATACTCGTCCGAGCAGATATCCCATTAAAACAAGCAGTTGTATTAACCATGAGTCCCACCAGATCATTCTGATTAATAACTGGATTTTGAGACGTACAACTGTTATCTAAATCTCTTATAACAAGTATTCCATATTCTGTATTTGTTATATTACTCATGTTTAATGTTTGAAATAAACCATTTGATACTGTTTCTGAGAAACTAGAATTATCGTAACGTAAAATAGGTACTTTATCTGTATCGGATAATTGCAGCCGACTCTCACTTAAATCTATGGCGTTAGATCCCGCCGTTGTCTTGACAAAAAAGCAAAGAGTTGTGATTGAATTATTCGAAATATAACCGCTCACATGTGTTAATCGAATACCAGAGGAGATATCTCTTAAGGTCTCCTGGCTGGTTTGTAATGCCTGTTGTTGCATTGAATCCATTGTTTGCAACACAACTGATGCTGCCACCCCCGCAGAAATTATCATGGCAATAAATATTATCAACGACCCAATTCCAATTGAGGCTTGATTATTGGAATTAAGCATACTTCTAATCTGTAAATGTATCTTCTCACCTCCTAGAATGATGAGAAATATTTAACATACCTCTATGGGAACCCATCCAAAACAAGTAATAAATATAATTGAATATAAATGTATGGTTTTGAACAAAATATATCATCGTTGAAAAATAAATTAGTTCAGTTATAATTTACATCCTTAATAAAAAGATCGATATATCATTTTTCCAATAGGAAAAAAATTTGTATTGTT
>CAZQMI010000160.1:0-4027 GCA_964594475.1 uncultured Thermoplasmatales archaeon | reverse complement strand
TCATCATACAATCGAAAGGTTTTAATGGTGTCGATAAATTGCCTGACAACTAAATAAATTATATAATTCTCCGCTGGAGTATACCGGAATGAGTAAGGGTAAGGTAATTGTTCGAGAGGCGATGAAGGCAAATCCAATCACAGTTCAACCTGAAACCATGGTTAGTGAGGTTGCAGCGTTAATGAAAAAACACAAGATTGGAAATTGCATCATTACCAAAGACCAACCCGTTGGCATTGTCACCGAAAGTGATATCGTCCGTAAAATCGTTGCAGAGGATAAAACAGCATCCTCTATTCCAGTAAAACGTATTATGAGCACACCGGTCATGGTTATTGATCCCTTCGTCACTTTGGAAGAGGCATTGAAAAAGATGGGGAAATGTAACATTCGACGTCTCCCAGTGGTTGAACAAGGAAAACTGATTGGGATTATCACTCAAAAGGATATCTCACTGATTTCACCGATTCTCCATGAAATCTCCAGAGAATGGAATAATATAGAACGAGATGATTCATTTTATAAAAAACAAGTTTTCTCAGGGATATGTGAAGATTGTAATACGCTCTCATCGAAATTGAAAAACATTGATGGAAGACTGCTCTGTGAAGATTGCGTTGATGCGCTTAGCTACGAATAAAAACAACTACATAGAGGAATAGAAAATGAAAGTAAAAGATGTCATGACCAAAGAAGTCATTTTTGTCGATAAAGATGTTGATCTCAAATATGTTCTTAAACTCATGAAGAAAAACAATATTACCAAGGTCCCGGTCGTAGAAGAGAAAAAAATCGTCGGGATTATCACCGATACCACCCTTGCATTGAAACTTGGGTCTATCAGAAACAGAGGTGTGCCAGCATCCCGACTTCATGCATCATCAGTGGTGAACAAAGAAATTACAACCGTTTCACCAGATCAAGAACTTCGTAGCATTCTCTCCTCTGTTGGAGAACCGGGGCCAACCATGCTTACCGTTACTGAAGACGATGAAATCATTGGGGTGGTCACTAAAGCTGATCTTCTTCATCTGGTAAAGAGTAAAACATCGGTTCAAGAACTGATGAAGGAAAACATATTTTCGGTTTCCCCTGATGATCGTGTGGTTCATGCCCGAAGGATGATGATAGATAATAACATTGCTAGATTACCCGTGATTAACAATGGTATTCTCATTGGCATCATCTCTGATATCGATATCGCGTTTGCCCTGGCAAAACTAAAAAAATCATTTCCCATCGGAAAGCAAAAACATCAACTGGACGAACTCTTAGTCAATGATGCCATGCAAACACCGGTCATTTCAATTGATGTGAACAAAACAGTCGCCGATGCTGCGGCAGTAATGTTGAAAGAAAATGTGGGCTGTCTTCCAGTGATTCAAAATGAAAAAACCGTTGGTATCATCTCCAGAACAGATGTACTAAAAACAATAGAAGAAATATAAAAAGGAATATATTCCTTCATTTTTTTCAATTTTTTTCATTTTATTTTCCATTGGTTAACACAATTTTTATTATGTATGAGATGATGCTTACCCCTAATGAGTTATTCAATACCCTCTGAATCCCAGGTGAAAGCTGCACTAAAAAGGGTACTACGAAAAGCTCATAGTGTTCACTCCCAGAAATTATTGACAAAACTCGTAATAGAAGACCTTGAAACTGATAAGAAAAGCTACGGGCTCAGTCCGCACCGACTACGTCTGATTGCGCTTAACAGCTCTTTTGCAACCGTTGAAATCCATTCCAGAGAAGGAGATCCGAAAAAGACCTTGTCACGATGCCCGGTCTGTCATCATTCCCTAAAAAGAGTGAAAAATCTCACTATCTGGGGCGGAGAGGTCACCATTCAATTCAAATGCCGGTTCTGTGGCTATTGGACGGGAAAAAAGAAACGAGTACCAACCCGATATGTTTTTCATTACAAAAAAAAGAACGTAAAATAACCTTTTATGATTAATAAAAACAGATATTTTAGCAAATATTATATAAATAGAGATGGTTTTGATTATTGTTATACTTTCAAAAACTGAGGTTTGGGAGATCAAGAGAGATGACAAGTAAATATGAGGAGCATGTTGACAGACGGGTGAAAGAAATCCATCAACGCATGATTCAATTCAAAGAAAGGAAAAAACAACAAAGATAAATGATTCATTTCATTTTTTTGGATGATAGAAAGGAATTGAACTGAACAATGAACATTTCCATTTATTTGTTGCTTACCAGCAGATTTTGAATGATATTGGTATTGAATCGTTGCTTGCTTTGTGAAATCAAAGTGTGTAACAGATTGGTTGAATCTTGTTTTTTGGTTTCAAAATCAAGATTGACTAAAGGAAGGTGAAACGAAGAAGGATAACTTCCGCCTAAATGAAGCGTGTTTTCAGCGATTCGGTAGGTCGAATTTTGTGCCATTGGTTCTTCAGTATTTGGGTTGGCAAGAAACCGTGGTGCATTTGATGAGGACACCGAAATACGAATGCGATGACCCTGGTTGAAGATATATGCAGAACTCCAAAGGTCAATCTCAACTTCATAGACCTGATCGGATTCCATGAACTCCCAGTGATCAACTCCATTTCGATTTCTCATCCGTAGAATACCATCTGAAATTAGCATGGATCGACCATCAGGATACACATCAGTAAGTTTCACCGTGAAATCAGTATCTGGACAATTCGAGGATACAAACAACCGTGCAGTCAAAGGACCCGTGATCCATACGGAATCAGTGAGCACATCCGTGGTAAACACCAGAACATCATCACGTTCCTCAAGCGATTGTTGATCATATGGTCCTCGTTTAATCCGAGATCTATCCAGGTTCTGTCCACCTAAAGTAGGAACAGGATCTGTTGGATCATATTGATAACTTATTGATGATTCCTCGGTTGATTGACTGGTCTGAAGTGATCCATCCTCATGAAGATACACTGGGACGATTTCATAGGGAATTGGCCATTCATCAGCTGTTAACCATTCATTTCCAGGTGCGGAATCATTATCCACATCACCCATCACATAATAGGTGACAGCAGGCCAGGAATCAAAATTTTCACCATTGTCCATGGTGTATTGTTCAATCATATCAACAAACATGTAAACCGGAAAATCATCCTCAGCATTATCTGGATATTGTAATTCTCCCTGTTTTTGACCGAACCCATGTGTCCAGGGACCCATGATCAATTTTGATTTACCCCGAGCACCAGGTCCACCTTGATACTGATATCCCATGAATCCATCAATGGTTCCCTGGGCAAAACAATCATACCAACCCCCAATATGAATCGCTGGAACATTCACCTGATCCCATTTTCCTTCAAGACTAACATTTCCCCAGTAATTGAGCGAGTAATTCTCATTGGCAAAATAATCCTTAAGAATATAGGTACTACCTTGGCCTTCCAACCACCAGACCACTAGGCTATATCTGAACTGACCGCCCTGCTGAAAGGCATGCTTATACATATTTGGTGTTGCTACCTGAATATACTGACAGGCAAGATTCTCTGGATTTGCACCAGCCATATAATACTGATTTATTCCAAGTGCGGATCCTCCATAGGTAGCGATCTTACCATTGCTAAATGATTGATCAGCAATCCAGGATAGGGTGTCAGGACCGTCAACATGAGCATGTCGGAACACGGTATCGATTCCTTCTGATGCATACCGACCTCTCATATCCTGAATGACCACTGGCCAGCCAGCCTGTGACCATTGACTACCCTGCATTTTCATATCATTCTTATTATATGGAGTGCGAATGAGAATGGTACCATGAGGTAGCTGATTCTCATCTGGAAGATAGACATCAGTTGCAAGTTTTACTCCATCTCTCATCTCTACCTTGACTGTTTCATTTGAGATACAACCAGATAAAAACACTGTTGAAAAAAGCATAAACGAAACAAAAATCAACGCCGTTTTTTTTATCTTATTCATAGGATTCCTTCTCCATACTTAAAAGTAAAAATAATTCCTAATCTTGTATTAAAATATTGTCTATGATAAATAA
>CAZQMI010000159.1:0-4048 GCA_964594475.1 uncultured Thermoplasmatales archaeon | reverse complement strand
ATATCAGTGATGATCATCTATATTTTGCACTAGAATTAAATCAATACTTTCATAAGATTAAAATAATTCGTTTTTTATGAGTGGAGGAATGTGATTGGTTTTTGTTTTTTTTGTTTAGCCCCTTGAATTCATTATCTCCACTTTTCCTCCCTCACTAAGTTTTATCACTTTAAATCATTTTTTAGTATTCATTGTTTTTTTTAGAGATATTTTGCAGATTTAACATTTCTATATGGAAAGCATAAAGAATAATTATATTTAAAATATGTATCAATAGAATAATATTTTTACACCAAAAATATATAAATTAGAATGTTAAATATTAATATATGGCATTGAAAATGTTTCCTTTTTTCAAAAACCGCAAGAAAGAAAATACCTATGTTGACCAATTTCATATCCGGCGATATAAAGATTCCAACAGAAAGGTTCACAGCTGGAAATAGTGGTAATACAAAAAAAATATTTTTTTCATCAAACCATATCTTAAGATTTGAATAAAGATTTTTTATTAAATATTCACTATTTTTATGAATAAAGAGAAAGATGTATAAATTAAGGAAAGTTAAATCCAAATATAATATTGTCGAATCTATATTAAATTTTTAAAATTATTATTAAATATTTTTTCATGTAACATGTGTGATTTCAAAGGGCCAAGGCCGGGATTACTTCTAAAGATTTACCGGTATATTATTTTCAATTACTTCTGTCGGAATAAAAAAGCAACAAAGAGTATTATCAATTTCCATCTAATTATACTTACTGTTGATTTCTTGATTTTGGCAAGGTGAAATAAAAAGTGCTTCCCTTGCCAATACCACCGCTTTCAGCCCATATATTCCCATCATGCATCTCAATAATCCGTTTGGTGATAGCCATACCAAGACCACTACTATTGAAATCATGGCGGCTGCTATCTGCTTTATAAAACTCATCAAACACACGCTGCAATTGCTCTGATGTCATCCCAACACCCGTGTCCTTAATGGAAACTGTTATCGTATCTTCATCTATCTTCTGGTTAATGATGATGTTTCCCTGTTTTTTGTTATATTTCACCGCATTATTCAACAGATTATTAAATACTTCTTCTATTTTCAATTTATCCGCATTAATCACAATACCTTCAGGTATCTTGTTATCAATGGTGATTTGTTTTTCATCAAAATGCAGTTGATTATTTCTTACTATATCTTGGATTTCTTTTCCCAGATCAAATTGTTGAGGATGTAACCCTGTCGAAGGAGATTTCAACTGTGCAAGTTGAATCGTTCGAGTCGCTAGATTCTTGATATACATAACATTCCGATTCATCACCTGAATCATCTCCTTTTGGTTAGGGTCATTTACTTTCTTTTCAAGAATGGGCAGGAGATTCACCAGTGGTCCTAACGGGTTTTTGATATCATGACCCAGTTGATTAATGAACTCATCCTTCTGATTTAGAATCATCTGTATCTGCTGTGTACGGTCTTCCACTTTTTGTTCAAGTTTTTTGTTTAAATCCTGTAATTTCTCATAGGTTTTTTGAAGATCTTGTTCAGTCCTTTTTTGTTTCTCTACTGTTTTAGCAAGTTTAAGATTACTATAACTTAATTGTGCAATCAAATTAGATAACTTTGCATAAAAACTCATCACAGTAGAAATAGTTTCTTCGCTCCAACGAGGAACCTGTTCAAGTGCAGTTAAATATTTATTTTTATCAAATCCATAACGTTCTGCTTGTTTTTCAAAAAACTCATAATCAATCGCTTCACCTTCTAAAAAAAACTGCCCGAGAAACACCGTTCCTAATCTTTTACCTCCAACACAAATCGGGGTTGCCATATCCCACATATTATTCTTACATTTATACTTTATATACTCACCAGATTTCACGTGTTGAGTTAAATGAACATCACTTTCAATACAATTCTTTTTTGTCTCAGGATGCACTCGATGAAATTTTGTACAAACATCCTGCCACCCGGTCGCAACTAAAATATTTCCATTCATATCAACAACAGCAACACCAATATTGGTCAGCTGATAAAAATCATCCATAAGTGATTGTACTGAATCACTATTGATAATATTAGCAAAATCATCCTTACTCAGTTCAACATCAGGAGATAATACCGAGTCCAATTTTAATCTCAATTTCTCCTCACGATCTTTTATGCTCTGCTCAGCATTTACACGATCTGTCACATCAAGAAATGTGGAATAAACCATGTAGGGTGTCTCACTTCCTTCTTTAAACTGTGGAACAGAGTTCACGATTATCCACGTATAATCATTTTTTTTAGGGTTAAAGATGCCCTGCAGAAAATCAGAGACCTTTTCACCAGTTTTCAGAGCAGCCATCGCGGGATGCTTATCGCCTGGGAGGATGTTTTTATCTTTATCCACCGCTTTCCACCTTGGGTCCATTGATGTTCTACCCTGCATCTGACTCAAGGTTAACCCAAGAATCCGTTCAGCTGCAGGATTTGCTGATATAATTTTCCCCTCAGCATTCTGATAGACAACACCCTGTGCCATCGTATCAAATAATATATGATATTTTTTCTCCGATTCCCTAATCTCATTTTCTGCTTCTTTCTTAACAGTGATATCTTGAATTGAAGTAATAAAAAATAATGCATTGTCATCCATGTCTTTCATTAAAGTGGTACTCACATCTGCCCAAACAATATCTCCATTTTTATGATAATATCTTTTCTCAAACCGATATGTATCTCCTGCACCAGATAAAAGAGTCTTAATGCATTTCTTACTTTCTGCAATGTCATGAGGATGTGTTATATCTTCAAAATTCATCTGAGAAAGTTCTTCAATGCTATAGCCAAGCATTAATGCAAATGCGTTGTTGACCTCTGATAATGTACCATCAGGTTTGGTCAGCGAATATCCCATGGTAGAATTATTGAATATGTTTTGAAACTTACTTTCGCTTTCAAAAACTTGCTTTTCACTTTCCTTCAGTTTAGTTATATCAACGCTTATCCCCATCACGCAATCAGGGTCACCTTGATAGGTGATTGGTGTTTTCGTGGTGAAAAAATAATGTACGGTTCCATCATTATATGTAAATGATTCGCAGGGAATGACTTGGGTTTCTTTTTTCTCTATTGCTTTTTTATCTATGTCTTTGAAAAACGCTGCTTCATTGGGTTTTAATATTGCCTGATTAGCAAAATCCTCATCTTTTTTTCCTATCATCTCATTTGGTGTTGTCTGATAAAGATTTGCAATGGTCTTATTAGCTATGATGTATCTTCCTTGTTTATCTTTAACATAGACACAGTTTGGACTGGTATCAAGGATGGTTTCAAGTAACTGTGCCCTCTTTTCATCCTCTGTGTTTATCAAAGACTCATTTCTATTGGATATTTGTTTATAACTCGAAATGTTCTCACCCTCCTCATAACAATATCAGGGATAACAAATGTTAAGTAATTATTTGGTTGTTGTTAAATTTTTTTATATTGCTTTGAAATACTTCATGATGAAAAAAATCATGAAAAAATCATAGATTAAATCAAAAATGATAATTTTTTTATTTTCCATCATTAATAGTAGTAAGAGTTTTGATCACTATACTATGTAATTATTTTAAAAAAATTGATAGAGCCCCAGTTTTATTGGGACTCAATTATTGGGTACAGGCCGTGTGCAAATTCTACGTACTCAACAGAAAACTGAATTCGCCGAAGAGTTCGAAAAAAAAATTTTGAGGTTTTGGAAGTCATCCTTAAAACTTCCAATTATTTAATATTCAATTTTCCGTTCGGTATCAAAAAAGTATTTAATCTGATGGCGTTGTTTAAGATGAAAAATGTGTTTAAGATAGGGTATTGATTCGTATCAAAATTTGGGTGTTGAGTATACCAGTATTTTATACCCATTTGAATAATCAATATAATAATAATTATTTTTTTAATAATAAATATAAATATAACAAATTAAATGTTTAAATTAACTATATGACAATATGTCATTATAAAAGGCCCGAGCCGGGATTTGAACCCGGCACAGAGGATCCACAGTCCCATATGTTACC
>CAZQMI010000158.1:0-4153 GCA_964594475.1 uncultured Thermoplasmatales archaeon | reverse complement strand
AATCCGCTGTCGTTGTACCAGTTGGTTGTTCCGTTGGTGTTTAACCATGCGACATTGCTTTGCCAGTTGGTTCCTGTCCAGTAGGTTCCATCGGTTGAGTTGTAGATGGTGATATTAACCTGATTAATGACAGAGAATGAATCTGTTGCTGTACCTGTAATATTACTATCAATGAGATCGCCACTCTTGTAAAAACTACCATCTACAGGACATGTAACAGTAGAACTTGGGTTATTTGTATCATATCCACACATCGTATCATTTGTTACGGGTACAGATTCAGCATTACTCGCATTATCAATTGCGATACTATAAAAACGATAATAACCACTCGCATTCGGGAATGTAAACGACCAAGAAACCCCAATCCACGGACTCACATTAACACCAAAACAATACGGCCCAGTAAACGTTGAATTATCAGAACTATGGAAATAATACAAGGATACATTCTTTAAAGCGATGTTATCACTTGCAGTGGCATTAATCACTAATGGATTATTCGAATTACCGAACCAATACCCATCAATTGTATTTACATTAGAGTTAGGAGATGTTGAATCATTAACCGTCACGGTATATGGCCCACTAGAATTAAAATTTCCTGCCGAATCATTCACCCAAACGGTATATGTTAAATTACTTATTGAATCATCAAGAGTAAATGAGCCACTGAACTCATTTCCGCCTATAGCAGACAAAGATGTATTTTCACCTAGGCTACCATGTGACCAATTTACTTTAACACCCATCTCAGATGCGATATCAAAAAGATCAGTTGCAGTCACATTTACCATATAAGAGCTACCCGCATCTCCAAAATTTGAACTATTGACATAGAGAATTTCAGGGACATCAGTCAACGTATAATTTCTCTCAACAGTCCCAGCTGAAAACGAAAATGTATCTACCAACTCTTCATTTATATAGAAATAGACATCATATCCATCTCTCACAGGGGGATCTGTATCATTAATACGAAACTCCACATTCGTGTATTTATACCCATAACCAGAAAGACCAAGGGTGTCGTTTATCCCTGTGGTATAATTAAACCATTCATTGCCATTGATTGCATCAATAACATAGGCATCAACAGAGATTCCAGCTGCAATATTCTTACCACCTGTTTCATTAACAACACCATACACTATCATAGGTGGGCCAGGCATTGCCTGAACGGTATCTAACAAGAAGGGCTGAAACGCAAAAATTGTGAACAACAGCATTATAAAAACTAACATACCTCTCTTTTTCATTCGTTATCCTCCGAATAATCTTTCTTTTTTGAAATATATACTCTATAAAAAACAAATAAACCAACAATGATCGATATGACAAAAATAATTACTATATATATCAAATTGAATGCTTGTTTACATTTCAGTATTTTTCCAGTTTCCACATTGTATCTATAATCGATATTTCCATCAAAATCAATATCCAATAGGTAAAAACCATCTTCATCAACTTCCACGGATGCATATTCATCATTATCATTGTCAACATAGTAATCGAAAACCGAATCCTTATTGACATCGACTAAAAAACCAGAATTATTATTAAAATGAACAGATATCGTATCACTATCATCCAAAGGATCTGATTCTAAGATGATTTCAAGTGAGTCAATAACTCCATCATTATCATCATCAGAATCGTTTACATCTGGAATATGATCATTATCATTATCTGAAGGAAAATCTGTGATATTCTCAGGATCAGTTCCATACTCGCTTTCTTCTTCATCACCCCATTGATCATCATCAGAATCAATCATCACAGAAACAGAAATCTCATCAGTATCCGTTAGCCCCTCATCATCAGTAACCAATAAACTCACCATATACCCCCCTGTTTCATTAAACGTATGGGAAACCGTAACTCCGCTTCCCATAGAACCATCACCGAAATTCCAACTATACGATACAATTTCACCGTCACTATCACTACTCTTTATAGCTTCAAAAACCATTGAATCATTTACAAACGCATATGTACGCGCCGAAATCACAGCATCAGGAGCGACTGATTCGATTGGAGGCATACTCCCACCTCCACCAGTGTTTTGCGAGGAATCATCAGAAGAATCATCATTTTCATTCTTAGATATTGTAAGATTTAATTGGGTTGTTCCTGATTCAAAGGTTACTGTTTGATCTGAAAAGATGCCATCAACATAAAATGAAATAGGCAAACCATGATTATCATTTCCAGGATCCTCCACATAGAATGTGGTGTAATATCCATAGGTTCCATTTGTTACCATCGTGGTATAATTCTCATTATCAACGACTGCAAGAACGATGCTTCCATCACTGACACTTGCACCTGATTCATACGACACCGTTCCCCAAAACGCATGAGGAACCCCTGGAATCGGTGGATCTTCCTCAGCAAAAGATACCCCAACAGTTGTCAAAGCAAATAAACCGATTAAAAGAATTGTACCCAATTTTCTAACTAACATCATTATTTTCTCCTAGCTAACTCTTTGCCTCATCCTATCAAAGGATAAGTCTGTTTCATGGTGATTTTCTCTTACTTATTAAAAAATAAGAGAAAAAGAAGGTATAGTCCGATTAATTCGGAGCATACCCTGCATTCGTCGTGTCGTCGCTAATCCACAGCCAGTAACCATCACCTGGTTCCATGTCATAGTTCGCGTTATCATAGATATTGACAAACCCACCAGATGACGTGTACATATACAGAATTTCACCAGAGGATGAAAGAACCGAGTTCAAACTCGCCAATGCACCATTTGTATTAGATGTCTGATTATATGCCTGATATTGACCGATTAAATTCCATCCTGGCCCAGTCAACATCTGAGATGGAGGTGCTGGTGCCGAACCACCCGTTGAATATGATAGGTTATAGTTACCTGTTAAGATATCACTTCCATCCATCTTGAACCAATAACCTAATCCAGGTTGTAACGCTGTTAAGGAACCACCACCAGATGGAGACCATGAACTCCATCCACCATCAGGATCATATGCAAAAGTGGTATTCAAATTACCAGAAATATCAGAAAGTAATGTGGCGATTGGCACATTACTAACGTAACCGGGAATTGAAACAAGGTTCCATCCTTCTTCTAATACAATGCGATATGTCCAAATAGTAGCGTTTGAACCAGAAGCTAATGCATTACCCGCGCTGTCTGTTACCGTCCCATTCATATAGACCTTTGGTGAATCACCTGTTGGAAGAGTCGTATCCAATTTCAGGGTCACCCTTGTCGACGCAGATGATTGAACAGATTCAACACTAACAAGCGTATTGCTAATTTCAAAATCCGATGCATCAAATGATGTTGAATCCATTGCTTCATCAAAAATCACATCAATGTATGTGTTAGTTGTCCCATCATTATCTGCATCCAAAACTGAATAACTTAATGTTGGTGCAGTGTTATCTGAAACAATTACATCTGATTCAGTGTTATTGTAGTTACCCGCAGGATCTGAAGCATTAATTGTTACTGTAATATTTCCATCAGATGGATCACAAGTAACCACGGTGAAATTCCACCAAGCAAGATTTGAATTATACGAACTTGCCTCTACAGCTGCACCAAGTCCAAAACCACTAAGATTAGCCTTTAAATAACCGGTATCGCCATCAGATAATCCAGAATCAGTTATCGTAGCATTCACACGAACAGAGTTACCATCTTTAACCACTGATAAACTGGAAGCAGTTGCATCATAGATAATGACCTGACTAACAGATGGAATAGAATCATCCATTGTGAAATTATTGCTATCGCCAGATCCTTCAATGTTTCCCGCAACATCAACTGCAGTAGAGTTTACAGTATATGACATCCCGTCAACAAAAGAAGGCAGACCAGATGCATTATACCAACTTGTCGTTCCCTCCGTATTCAACCATGCTGTACCTTGTTGCCATGCTGATCCGTTCCAATAGGTGCCATCAGTTGAGTTATAAATAGTGATGTTGACATGATCGATACCAGAGAGGACATCCTCAGAGGTTCCGGTGATATTTGTTAATGTTTCTAGTTGACCGTTATTGGCAGGTGCAACAATTGTGGAATCTGGATCTACTATATCATAAGTGAAATTGTTGCTATCTGGGGTGCTTTCGATGTTTCCTGCGGTGTCGATTGCGGTTGAGTTTA
>CAZQMI010000157.1:0-4165 GCA_964594475.1 uncultured Thermoplasmatales archaeon | reverse complement strand
CATCCCCATTCGGTTATCTTCACTGCTCGTTTCTCCCAACCGGGAATGCTATCAAAGGGATAGTCATAACCTCGCTGAGGATCAGGGAAGCATCCTTCATCTGGGACGCCCGTTGTTATCAGGTATTCCGCTGCATCACCTAGTAATACTCCTCCAGCTTTACAGGTTCCACCGGAATAAAAATAAAGATGAGTCTCGGAAAGATCTGGATCATACAACTCATTTCGTTGATATTGCATCATGGTTTCAAGGGAGGCACATAACGCATAGGCTTCACAGGTAGGAGCAGGCATCTGATTTTTCACTGGTGTTGTATAATCCTTTCCATTCACATTCCTCCAATCAAAAGAGGAAGGTAGCCAGCTTATCTTTGATGTATTTTCTTGTTTTTGTTGCAATGGGATCTGAGAGACTAGATTTTTTTCAGCTGTAAGAGGATATGGTTTCATGGCAGGTCTTATATCAAAGGAAAAAGAATGAACAATCGCTGGAGTGATATCAACTATTATCTTTGGCATCACTCGAAATCGATTCCAATAATTTCGGTCCCATTCAACGGATGCATCCAATACCGATGCATCTTTTTCATTTGTAATGAAATTGTTCTCAGTAATCAAAATACTATTGCAACGACTGAGAAATATCCCCTGCATATTATCCTTCATATGATTTCTTGAGATTAATCCGTTATAGAAACCATATCCATAGATACCACGCAGGGTGTCTAAGATTACGTTTTCCTTGACGGTGTTTCCAATAGACCATGAAACCCAAATACCATGATAGGAGATGTTTTCAATCCAATTCCTAGCAATGATATTTTCATTGCTTCTATGATACACAAAGATGCCCCAACGGGATTGAACAATACTATTTTCAGCGATATAATTATGTTTACTGGTATGAACATAGATTCCATAATCCTTGTTATCTGAGCAAATATTGTTGATAAAGGTGTTATTATGAGTATCTCGAGTGTGAATTCCAACACAACAATCTGTGACCACGACTTGGGAAATAAAACTTGCATTTCCCTGTAGTTCAATTCCACAATCCCTACCGCTTGATCCGCTATGTCGTACGGTTAAGGATGATATCGACACTCCATCCGTATCAATGAATATGACATCTCCCGTACCATTGCCATCGATGATGGTTTTGTATTTATTCTCCCCGATGATGGTAATGCTTTTATCAATACGAATATGTTCTTTGTACATCCCATTATTGATCTGAATGGTGTCCCCATCAGAGGCAAAGTCAATAGCATCTGAAATGGTACAAAAATCGGCATTTGAATCTTTATCGACGACATAGATCTGTGTCTTTTCATTGCTCGTGCTGACCATGTTGGGTAGCGTGCTAATAAAAAGAAAGCATAATAAGATAATGACTATTGGTTTCATGTTCATCTGGATCAGTTTTTGTTTCATCTAACTAATAAAATATTTTATTGTAATATAAATATTTTCTTTTTGTATTAACCTTCATTGGTCACATTACAAAATGAAACCTGGATTTTTCTATGTTTGTTGAGGGTGAAAGATGGATTTTTTCCATAATGGTTTTTTAACTACATTCTCTTAAATACCATTTGTGAGAAACATTAGCACGCTGGATGGTGCTAATGAAAAAAACAACAAGACATAACATCCTTTTCCTTTCTCTTTTCACCTTCATATTGGCATCGGTTCATACCTCCATGCCCATTTCTGCAGCGCCTCAATCAATTAATCCCATTCTAATCAACCCAACACAAAATATCCAATCCCTCATCGATAACGCAAGTCCCTATCAAACATTAATCTTACAATCCGGTACTTATACCCAATCATTTAAGATTACCAAACCTCTCACCATCACTGGAACAGATCCACAGAGCACAAAGATAAAAGCATGCACTCTGAAAAATCAACCTGCTATACGAATACAAGCAAAGCATGTCACCATAAAAAACATCAGCATCAGTAATACTGCACCAGGTCTATATACCACTGGCATTCGCATCACTGCATCAAATACTCATGTTGATCACTGTATTATCCATCATACACCTGTCGGAATCGCCATTTGGACCAGCAACAATACGATTTCAAACACCCGTTTTCATCATTGTGAAGATGAAGGAATCGTGTTACTCAACACAAGCTTTGCCCCCTGTGAAAACAATACTATTTCATCCTGTATTTTCACTGATAATTGCGATGCCATCGAACTGCAACGATCAAGTGATAATCTGATTAAAAACTGCATCATGAAAAACAACACACACAGTGGAATCGATGCCATCATCGATCAAAACAACAATAACATCATCCTCAACTGCCAAATCACCAAAAACCAGGTTCATGGAATCTATTTTGCCTACTCCTCAAATAATATTCTTTCAAATTGCACTATACAACAAAACACTCATGGAAACATCATACAAAATCCTCCATCAAATCATGCTACTTATACCATATTAAATAGTACCCTCTTTCACATCCTTCCACCATATCAATCAATTTCAGAACAAAATAGTAATCAGGATCAATCAATCCCCACAAACCTGCTCAGCTTTGTTCAACAAAAAATAGAAGATCTCAAACTCAGTGTCATAATCTTATTTCAAAGATACATCAACACTCTATAGAAACCAATGTAACACACACCAAACCTTTACCTCGGCCCCATCCAGCAGAAATCATTTCAATTACCGCCTTAAAAAGGATGAATCATATCAGCTTTCTGACTGCTTCATCTGCTTTAGAATATCCTTCCAATCCAATATATCACGGCATTTCCCACAGATACCACCAAAGGTTTCAAAATCATATTTACTCATCTTACTACCACAATACTGACACCGATATCCCTGCTTAGAATTGTCTTTTTCATTTGAATCTTGTTGAATAGAGGAATTATCTACCATCAATCCACCAAATGATACTTATTCATTATTCACACTTCTTTTTTCAGCTCGTTTCTTCATCTCATTGATCTCACGGTGTGTAAAAACTCCTTTATTAACCAGTTTTAACAGCATCAAATGATGAAATTCCTTTAGAAACAACGATGAAATCGCTGCTTCCTTAACCATTTTACCATAAGCCTTAAACAAGGCTGCATCCTCAGCAACTTGCTCTGTTGCTTCATTTAAGGATAATGATTTATCTTGCAGCTGTTTTTTAATCAGAGATTCATTTTTCATTCTCAATCGATCTGAAAGATGCTCAAGATGCTCAGTATTCTGTTGTTTCAATTCCTTCATAGAATTCTGGGTAAACGATGAAACATCATCAAGTCGTTTCAGTAAATTCTTATACTCACCCACCCTTGCTTCAATTCGATCAAGTTGATTTTGTAACATGGAAATATGTTTTCCAATCTGTTGACCACGCTCTGATAATTCAGTTAACTTCTTTTTCAAATATGCTTCCTTCATACCCATTCAGCCTCATAATCAACAATCAATCACTCTATCATCAATACTATAACCTCATAAAAAGACTTCTCAAAAACACACCCAATTTACATTGTTTCAATCAAGACTATAATTCAGTCAATACGACGAAGCTGTATTATATGTAACAAAGCCCAAAGATGAAAAACAGAAAAGGTCAACAGACCGGACTTGTATTTTCCAAGATCAAGTTGTTCTTCAACAAGATTACACACTCCATTCAATATTTTCAAAGGAATAGATGCCATTAACAGCATGAGAAAAAAAGTTATCAATACCCCTACATTTAGTTCGATAGCTACCTCAATTAGTTTAAGCTCAAGAATATTTAACAACCACAACGAAAGAAGAATTGATCCCGTAAGCTCAAAAAGAACAACAAGCCTTTTTAATGCCGGTAATTCAGCATGATTCAACACCATCTTTCGAACAATTGACAATGGATGGTGTATTATCGTTCTTTCTTTTTCTATGCTTTGTCGAACTTGATCTATGGTAATCGATGGAACACAGGGAATGGATAATAGTAAAAAAAAGCATAGTACAGAGCATATGATAATTGATTTTTTTATCGGATCAACTCCCTCATATGCTATTATAGATTAATACATATAAATATTTTCATCAGTCTATTTACCATAACCATACAAATCAAAGATAAGTTTAGAAGAGGAAAAAAGGAGAATTGATAGGGGACAATCTCATGAAAAAAGTCTCCCT
>CAZQMI010000156.1:0-4185 GCA_964594475.1 uncultured Thermoplasmatales archaeon | reverse complement strand
TAAGAATCGATCAGCTCCAAGGTATTCCACGAATGATCCATGAGGGATCACGATGGCATTTTGTTCTCGGAGTTCCTTGGTGTGATCAAGGATTTGTTTGTAATTATCAACCATTAAAAATTCATCTGGTTTGGCTTTGGGAAATGCATCATAAAAAGCTCTTCGTTCTTCTCCCACTGCTATGCCAATGGTTTTGAATCCTTCCTGCTTGGCCCCATGGAACAGTTGAAGACTTGAATGTGAACACACGGTTGCAATGGTCAAATCTTTTGTATCATAGGATGCAAGCATGTCGTTGAGTGTTTCTTTTTTCATTGGTAACGACACCTTGCGGTGGTATAATAACCAGAACAGTTTTATGCATTGTGGTCAAAAAAGCTTGTTTTTATTTATTCTGTTCATTGTTCCATTCAACATATTTTTGTTCAAGAGCTGCAATGGTTGCTGATTCAATGGTAAATTGCAGATGTCCTTTTCCGATCCAGTCCATTCCCCTTCGTTGATAGGATTCATCAATCATTTTTTTCAGAGCAGAAAGGGAAAAAGTTTTATCATCTTGTTTTCTCTTTTCAACATAGGAGCAAATGTCTTCTAAGACTTGTTGGTATATTTCTTCATCCCAATGTTTTTTATCATTCATTGCGCAAATCAATCCTTTTGATATCTGCTCATTTTGTTTTACTTTAGTTGATTAGATATGAAGAATCAAAGTTTATAGTTATTGTGATTAGTACGTATTTTTACAAAGGCTCTTGTCAGATTATTTTAATAAAAATTTTTTGATAATAATTGTACAACAAGTGCTTATAAGCAGAAAAAAGACAGTTTTTAGTGATAACAATGATAATTGTCGGACAAGTCTCCAGTAAGGAAGAGGCACAAGAGATAACCTTTATTGCGAAACTGTTTGCGGTAGGACAACGGGCACAACTGCTCGCTCATCAATGTAATAAGGAAGAGTAACGCAATTTCGTTTTCATTGGATGTTAAATAAAGCCGATGGAAACACATTGTTTCATTTTTTCTTTATTTTTTTGTATTTTTTTCATTTCTCTATCGGGCTTAGTATCGCATGTGATGTCTTTCTCCCAGGGAAAAAACGTATAAATAATAACGCTATAGGAAGCTACAAAATTTAAGCTTGAAAGGATATTTTCCGAGGAACTCAATATGGCAGATATTTATAGTTATGATAAAAAATCTGATGAGCAATTAATGATTAAAACTGATTCAGGGAAACGTAAAAAAGAAGTGTTTATTGAGGATTTAAATGAGGGCGATGTGGTCAATGAATCATTTTCAGTAAAAATGAAATCAGCCCCAAGATCCTATCGAAAAGGGACCTGGTTTGGATTTACTGCAATTGATAAGACCGGTGAGATCGCAGTCAGATTCTGGGGAGGTGAAAATAAGGATCGGGTGAGGCGTCTGTATGATAGTTTTAGTGTTGGCGATGTCATCAGAATTCGATCTGGAAATGTAGAGATCTATAATGATACCATGCAGATTTCAATTAATGAAACATCGGGTGGTCTCCGTCGTCTCAGTCCAAATGAATATATGGTTAGTGATTTTCTTCCGACATTAGATGAAGAGGAAATCTCCACCTTATTTACCCAGTTGAAAACCTACATGGACCAAGTGAAAAACGAGGAACTACAGCATCTCTTGCAACGTTTTTTTGATGATGAAAAGTTCGTTCATTCGTTTACCCACATGCCCTCAGCGATGACTCATCATCATAATTATATCGGTGGAAATCTTCAACATACCTTAGGTGTTGTTCGTCTCGCTGATAACATCTGTAAGATGTATCCTGATCTGAATAAGGATTTGGTCATCACTGGTGCCATTTTACATGATGTAGGAAAATTAAAGGAATATAAGACGACTACCTCTATTGAAAAAACAGGAATTGGTAATTTCATTGGTCATATTGTGATTGGCGATCGCTGGATCAGAGAAACCATTGATAGTATTCGTTCAGAGGGATATGAGTTTAGTGAGAATCTTGAGATGTTTCTCTGTCATATGATTTTGAGTCATCATGGCCGATATGAGTTTGGTTCTCCTAGAATGCCCAAGCTTGCTGAAGCAGTTGTTATATTTCAGGCTGATTTGATGGATTCGCAGGTGAAGAATTATCTTCAGCAGATTGAGGAACAAAAGAAACATACTGAGGATGAATGGGCTTTTGTTTGGGATGCGGATGCTGGAAGAAAGAGAGCGATGTATCTGAAGACTTTGTTTGAGGAGTATAGCTAGGATGAGGGAAGCGATGAGGGTTTAAAATGAAAAAGGACATGATGGATGTGCTTTGTTGTCCTATGTGTAAAAAAGCACTCACTTTGAAGATTCATGAGCAACAAAACGATGAAGTGCTTTCTGGGACATTGGTTTGTTCATCATGTCAAATCAGCTATGAGATCTCTGAGGGAATACCAAATCTTCTTCCTCGGCAATAGAATACCTGTTATGCTTATTCACTTCTCAAAGAATGTTTCTATTTCTTTTTTCAAATGATGTGCTGGCTTGAGTTCTTTTAAGTATTTTTGAAAGCGTCGCGCACGATGATCAAGTAGAACCACTACTCCTCTATCATCTTTATCACGAATGAGTCGCCCAATGGATTGGAGAAGTTTTCGAGCGGTTGGTGCTTCCACGGTGTATTCCCAGCCCTTACGGAATTTAAGCTCATAATAGTGTTGCAGGCCGCGTTGTCTTGCGGTTGGTTTTGGATAGGGGATGCCAACGATAACCACAATCTCCAGTTGCTCTGCTGGAAAATCCATACCTTCACTGATGCGGCCTCCCATTACTGAAAACAGGGTTGCTCCCTCCCCTTGGCTTTCCCCATATGATTTGAAATCTGATACTAGCTCCATGAGCGCTGATTGTGACATTTGTTGTTCTTCCAGAAAGACGCTTCGATTGATGATATCGAAATTGTTCTTCCGTTTAAACATGGAAAGAATATTGAAACTGGGGAAAAAGACCATGGTGTTGTGAGGAAAGCTGTTACAGATTTCTGTGATATAATCCCACATTTTATCAGTGATTTCTGGATGTTTTATGATCTCAGAGTATTTTGTAGTGACATCGGTGAGGTAGAGGATTTTACGATTGCTTTTTGGAAATGGTGAGGGAAAGGAAACAAGTGTTGCATCATTTCCTAGTCCCATCGAATCACGGTATTCTTCAAGTGGTTCGAGGGTTCCTGACATATGAATGGTAGCATGAAACTTGTTGATGATGTTGCTTCCCACAGAGGGATCAAGACAGTATGCTTCGATGCGGGGGTTTCGTCCTTCGGATGCATCTACCACTAGTTTTGAGTATTGTTGATGATGAAGATTCAACCAGAAATCTAGAAATATTCCTAGTTTATGTAGATAGGAGCGAGGAAGTTTGTTTTGTTTTTGTTTGTATTCCTGTATTTTTTCTCCATAGGCAATGAGATCTTCAATGATATCGTGTAGTTGTTTTTGTGAAATCTTTATTCTCGAGATTATCTCAGTTTCAAATTCTTTTGAAGGAAGAAAGGCATCCTGGTCTTTTTTTCCTGTTTTTTGGATCCCTGTTTCCATGATGTTATACACATAGGTATCACGGAGTTCCATGAGGATATCACCCAGTGTTCTGCAGAAGGATGAAACCGTGAATCGTCCATCTACCATGGAGGGGTTTCCATGTTTTTTGGCTTCCATGTCACAGTTTTTCACCATCCAGTAGCTAAGTTGTAATGAGTAGAGATCACGGATGTAATCAGGTAGATTATGTGCTTCATCTACAATCAAAATCATTTCTTCTTCACTTCGCCCCATCCAGTCCCAGAGCATGTTTCGAATGGTATCATTGAACACATAGATATACGGAACAACTACCAATCTTGCTTCCCTGACCAACGTTTTATTGAGTTCATATGGACAGATGACGCTTTGATCACATTTACTAATAAACTCCTCTGCGGTTGGTAAATCCGAGGTGACCCATTCTTTAAGGTGTTGAACCTTATCCTTGTCTTCTACGAAATGCCGATAATAAATGCATCCTTTCTTTGAACTACGTGCCTTCTTTTTTTCATTGGCACAATATTTTGAAAGTTCCTCAGATGTTCCTTGCTGTAGATCTGTGTCATTCTTTGCATGTAGACACATGTGACTTCGTCCCTGAATGCCGACACCG
>CAZQMI010000155.1:0-4265 GCA_964594475.1 uncultured Thermoplasmatales archaeon | reverse complement strand
ATGTCTTGTTATCTGAACAATTAATAAAATGATAAAACATATTTTAATAAGTTAAACTAATAAAAATATCATCCTCGGCGGTTCATAATTATAAAAATATGGATTTGATTTAAGTTATTGATAGTATTGATATTTTTCCTTTATTTCCTTCATCGGTTTAGAGTAGTCTGTTTCCACCTGCATTATTTGCTACTTCCTCTTAGAGATCCGGTTGTTCAGGCAATCTCTAGATTTAAACATAATCAATATGCAAAAAAGTGTTCCAATATGGTTATATATTCATCTTACCCTATATTTTGATGAGAAACACGGAATGGTAAAGAAATCATTCAGAAAACAGATGAATTTTATCCTAATCTTGCTTTTATATTTTCTTATAGTGTCATCGCTTTTGACCAGGGTGTCTTCTCCAGTTGCTGCAGATCAGCAAAACATAAAGGATCAAGAGTTTGGAATTGATTCCGCTCAGATTGAATTTGATGAAGGCATCATAAAAAAGGAAAATAAGATTATTGTTCCATCCAATACCTCTCTGGTTATCAAAAACAGACAATCACAGTTTTCCATCACGCTTCCACGGGGAAGTGATGTCATTGATTATAATCAGGATGAATTTGAAGTTGTTCATGAAGATTTCCAGATTGAAACCATTAATGTTTCTCAGAAAAGTAAGATATTTATTCCTTTCAATTATGGGGTGAAAATCGGTGGAACAAAAAATTTCACCTTTAAGATTTATATAAATGATAATGCCACTGATTTCAAACTTGATTCGTTTATCACTCATTATCGTATTGATTGGGGAGACAACACAAACGCCAGTGGTTCCCTTGATTTCCCACCGGTGATCACTCATATCTATAACAAACCGGGTCGATATAATATCTCTATTCATCTAATTGATAAAAACAATGTTCAGTATTCCCTTGACAACCGGTACTCGTTTAATCTTTCCACAGCTCAGTTCGTCACTTTCTGGACTGCTGAGAATAAGGAACCGCTTACCATTGGTACTGGTGGACTGATCGGTTCGTTCATATTCTTTGGCATTGCCATGACCGAGACTGGTCGTTATAAGATTCTTGCCCTTCTTGCCATGCTGACCCCGTTGATTGTTCATTCCAATAAGGAGGATGTGCTTGATCAGTTTGTTCGTGGTCAGATTTATGGATATGTGAAAACAAATCCGGGGACTCATTATAATCAAATCATGAAGGAACTAGACATCAAGAATGGTACCCTTTCCTATCATTTGCATGTTCTCGAGAAGGCAGGAATTATTAAATCACGAATCGAGCAATTCCGGTATCGGGCCTTTTATCCATCTGGGATGAAGTTTCCAGAGGAGGAACGATATCGGCTCACTAATCTACAAATACGTATACTAGAAACCATTCAAAAGAAGAAAGGTATTAGCCAAAAGGAGATTGCAAAAACACTTGATGAAACCCATCAGACCATTAGTTATAACATTAAAATCTTGGATCAATCAGGATTACTCTCTGTCTATAAGAAGGGCAGGAAATCTCAGATTTATCTTACTGATGCATCTCAGGCAATTGATGTTATCGACTCCTCTGAAAAAAGTGTGAGTTAGAAAAAAGCGAAAAAACCTATCTCATAATCTTTAAATAAAAGGAAAAAAATCATTCCACAGATTCATTATAATCATAAGATCTTGTTTTTTTCACCTGATGGGGTTTTTCCATCCTTCAATCGGTTATGCCTCTTTTGTATGATTGTGCATCCCCCCTTTTTCCCCATCAGATTCTTTTCAAATATGATTTGTTTTATGTCCATGAAAAGGGTGTAAATCATCAATTATTTTTTGAAAAATATCTGATACGCAAAGATCTGTACCATAACTGTTTAATAAAAGGCAAACAGGCCCTCCACAGCTGGTATATAAACAGCAGAGCCTAAAACTTCCCTGTCAAAGAAAAGATTATGTTGACAGGAGAAGAAAAATATGGCAAATAAAAAAAATATGATTTTTAGGTTGAGGCTGAAGACTATACTAGTGATTGCACTTATGCTTACCTCGTTGTTAAGCATTATCCCTTCACCAGTAACTGCAATCACGGTTGATCAACGGATATCGAAAACATCTAATCTGATATGTGGAGAGAGCATCACCTGGTATTTGAATAATAACTCCCTTGAATCAGGTGATGATTATCTGGTTAAAATTTGGAATGGAACATCATTTCAGAATCTTCAATCATCTGAAAAAGAGGCTGATGAATTTGGTAACATTGCCATTGAGTTTGTCGTTCCAGGTTGGAATGAACTGGGCATGAATCCACTGGGATTCTGGAATATTTCTCTTTGGAAGGATGAGTCATCTGATATTCAGTTACAATGGACAAATAGCTCTATTATCATTGAACATCTGTATTATTTGAAATTTTTTCATAAAAATGAAGAGATTGATCATTTGATCTATAACTCCTCATATTATCAGTCTGATTTTCAGGTGAGAATCTATAATTGGACGGGATCAAAACTTGAATTACAGCAGGAAACTGATGATGAGGATTTCACTGGATCAATTTGGAAGTATCAAGCGGGTTCATTTGAACTGGAGGAATCAATAAATGAGATAAATCAGGGAGTATGGAATGTTGGATTTCAGGTTAATGAAGATGATGTTGATATTCCTGATTATGAGATCTATTATTGGTTTAATATCACCAATGAAAAAGAGGTATCATGGCATTCTAATATCACGCTTCCGGTGTTATTGAATATGACCGGGAACGCTCCAAATGATGCGGTCTGGGGGGATATGATTGAAATCAACGGTTTCATCACTGATGGTAATGGCGATGGTATTTCATCATATGATTTCCGTATATATGCACCCAATACGGCTGGTGGATATACAAAGATATACGAGGATGACACTGATTTTTCTGGTTATTACGGAGCAAGTATTCAAACAGGTTCAGCTGAAACACCTTGTCCTGGGATCTGGTATGTGGGAACATTTGATTCAAACGATGCATCTCCCAGAGTGAACATGACAGATGAAGCACCATTTATTCCTGGATTCATCCCCTATTTTTCATTTCAGGTTTCTTCAAGAGCGGATATACGGATGAAAGTGGAAAGCCCTGATGAGATCATATCTGGGTTTAATCAGATCATCAATATCTCTGTTCGAAATGAAAGCTGGATGGAAAACATGGAGTATCAGCATCTTTATGTGCATGTGACCGGTCTGAAAGGATATAATGAAACTACTGGGTATGAATACCAGCAGGATGATATTGTTCAGGTCATCGATGCATCAACGTTCACTCCGTATGTATCAGATAATGAAAAATATGCCTGCTATGAATTTTCGTATCATTTCAATGAAACAGGAATGGCAACTATTTTAGTTAGCTATGAGAAGAATCTGACCGCCATTGCAGCCGGGGATTTCACTCCCCCTGTTTCGGGTTTTTATACTGCTACCTATGGAAATGAGGATCTTCTTCCTAAAATAAGGGATTCTATTTCATTTGATGTGGCCTCATCTGAATCCATGAATCTGGTGATTGATGGGGCTATGATAGATCGAGTAATGGTTGATGAAAATCCAGGCAGTTGCAGTAATGATCAATGGATCAATGGTTCTCAAACCATCACCTTTTCCGTTTTTGGTGAGAGCATGAGTGATCCTATGAATGCGACCATCTCAGTGATGGGATGCGGCCTTGATTTCACCATTGATGAAGCCAATCCGGATGAAAGTGAAGAACTGGTGAGCTGGAGCTGGGGCGAATATGCCATTAAACTTGCTCCAAAAACGGCGGGGACGCTTACCATTACGGCTACAAATGAAACCACTGAGGAAAGTGTGACTCAGGACTATTTTATTAGTGGTCTCATTGGATCGGTGTCCACTTCGAATGGAGATGATCTTAAATGTACTGTGGGATCATCTGAAACAATCACAGTGGATATTAGCAATGGCGAATATGCAGAGGTTACCTTAACCTATTTTGATATTGATTGGACGAAAACCAATACCGCAGCAACTGTAATCAATAACACGGTTGGAGATGGCACTGAAGGAGAAGGACTCAATGGCGTATTCACCTTTGTCCCTGATGTCGATGATATTGAAAATCTAGGTTACATCGTAGTTGCCGCTAAAGCAGGTGGATCCAACTATATGTATGACATCATTGAGATCGAACCGATCTATGATCTGGAAATCGAACTGATCACTCCATCACTTACCAATGCCACACCGATCATTACTGTCGGTCTTG
>CAZQMI010000154.1:0-4370 GCA_964594475.1 uncultured Thermoplasmatales archaeon | reverse complement strand
ATATGCCTTATTTTTTTATTTTTACATCTAACTCAGTATGAAAAATAATTTAAAAAAACCTGGGATAACTATATAAAGTATATAGATAGTATGCGAAGAAAAAGGTGGAATGGATGAAAGATACTAAAATATTGTTACTCATCGTTTTAATAGGTGCAACATTGACCCTTAGCGGCTGCATCAATCAAGGTGATCAAGAGACTTCATTGACCAAGATTTTCATTAGTGATGCACCAGTAGATGACTTTGATCATATCAATATCACGTTTTCACAGGTGAAAATCCACAAAGCCGGAGATGATAATGATTCCGGATGGATTTTTTTTAATGATAACACATCAAAAACCATTGATCTAATCTATCTTCATGAAAACAATCTTTCCGCAGAACTTGGCGTGGAAAACCTTAGCTATGGAAACTACACGAAACTATGGATTGTCATCGAGAAAGCAACAGGGATCCTAAATGAAACCGGGGAAAACATTACCTTTGATGTTCCTTCAGGTGATCTGAAGATCCAGCAGCAGTTCAGCATCAATGAAGAAAACACCAATATCGATGTTGAATTGGATCTTAACCAATCAGTCTTGTATGTCCCACAGGGCGGTGTCTATAAATTACTACCCGTGATCAGCACAGTAAAGGTTGACCATGATGACGATGATGAGGATGATGAAGATGACGACGAAGAAGAAGAGGAACTAGAAGTCGATGCCGGTGATGACTATGAAGGAATCGTTGGAGAAAACATTGAATTCGAAGGAGAAGCCGAAGGCGGAGTACAACCATATACTTGGAATTGGTCCTTTGGTGATGGCAACACCTCAACTGAACAGAATCCAACACATGCCTATGCTGAATCAGGTGAATACAACGTTGAACTCATAGTAACAGATGCAGAAGATACCACTGCATCAGATGAAGCAACCGTTGAAATCAATGATCTTCCAGTTTCTGGAATGTCGTTTACAACCGTGCTTATTAGTGATGCACCGTCAGATAATTTCACTCATATCAATGTCACCTTCTCACAGGTGAAGATCCACAAGCAAGGTGATGATAATGACTCTGGATGGATCTTATTTGATACTGAGAATTCAACCGTTGATCTGATCTATTTACATGAACAGAATCTCTCTGAAGCCCTTGGAGTGCAAAATCTTTCCGTGGGTAATTACAGTAAATTATGGATCGTTGTGGACAGTGCAACCGGTGTGTTAACGGAAACCGGGGAAAACGTTACCTTTGATGTTCCTTCAGGTGATCTGAAGATACAACAATCATTTGTGATCAAAGAAGGAAATACAACCATAGACGTGGAAATCGATTTAGAACGATCAGTGCTCTATGTCCCACAAGGTGGTGTCTATAAACTACTCCCCGTGATCAGCACAGTAAAGGTTGACCATGATGACGATGACGAAGATGACGACGAGGAAGAAGAGGAACTAGAAGTCGATGCCGGTGATGACTATGAAGGAATCGTCAATGAAACCATTCAGTTCGAAGGAAATGCAACTGGTGGAGTAGAACCATATGAATGGTACTGGGAATTCGGAGATGGAGATAATTCCACAATGAAAGACCCTGAGCATAGCTATAATGAAACCGGAGAATATACTGCAACCTTAACCGTCACTGATGATACAGGAACAATAGCATCTGATAGTGTTTTGGTTACCATCGAAGAAGAAACTTAGGATCACCCGGTAAGATGAAAATGAAATAAAACAGTGCTTCATTTTCTTTTTTTCTTTATATTCCTTTTTTTAAATTTGTTATAAACCTAAAAAAGGCCTTTTTCTTCATCAATCTCCATTCATTACTAGTCAAAATAACAAGTTTATAATAATAGCCAAAAAAGTTATAGCAGCATCGCACATATCAAATTTACTTTTAAGAATATCCGTTGCAAAAAAAAGCAATGGTTGTTAGGGGGTAAAAAAAAAATGAAAAAAACAGCATATTCAATAGTTTTTGGCATCATCCTCATCCTAGGATGTGTCCAATTTGCAGCTGCCATACCAACAGAAAACGTTGATCAAGAACAAGCCAATTGTGCCGACGCCTTTTACGCTACATCATACTCAGGACATTTAGCGCAATCATTCAAACCAACACTGAACATGTTAACCACGGTGAAACTATATGGATGGAGAAATGAAACACCACCAAACGCACTCAACATATCCATCAGAGACTCACTCAATGGTCCAGCGCTCACCTCAACCATTGTTCAACCATCTAATATCAGCGAGTATACTCCAAGTTGGTTCACCGTTGATTTGCCTGATATTAAGATAACTCCAGAGGAAACCTATTTCATCGTCTGGTCTCCAACTGCTGGTGATAGCAATGAACCCTATTTCTGGTTGGGCTATGATAAAGCAAACCCAGGGGGAGATCCCTATGACCGCGGTAGTCAATATATTCGTGGAGAAGCTCAAGAACGAGCTGATTTTACCTTTCAAACCTATGGATACGGGATGCCAAGCATCAGTATCAGTTCACCAAGCAACCAACAGGTCGTGGGAGGAATCATCACTATTCAGGGATCTGCTTCTGATATAGATGGATCAATACAACAAGTCCAACTAAAAATCAATGATGGAGCTTGGATGACGGCAACTGGAACCAATAACTGGCAGTATCAATGGGACAGCAGAACCGTTGAAAACGGTCAATACCTCATTTCAGCTCGCAGTTTCGATGGGGAATCATATTCCGAAATACAGATTATTAGCATCACCATTGAAAATACAGTACTGGATATCACCGATATCAAAAGTGTTTCTTCACTCATCCTTGCAACCATTGAAAACACTGGTTCCAATACAGCCCAAAACATTCAATGGAGCATCCAAGTACAAGGTGGTCTGTTCAACATGATCGATGTGGAAAAATCTGGATCCATTGCAAGTTTAGCAGCAGGAGAGTCAAGTACTATCACCACTGATGAAAGCATCTCTGGAATAGGATTTGCTGATATCGCTATTACGGTCTCTGGTGATAACACCTACATACAAACAGAAACTGTAACCGCATTGGTGATCGGTCCCTTCATCCTTCTAATATAACCTGATTTTTTTTCTCTTTTTTTCTTTTCCTTTCTTTCAATCAATATGCCTAAGAATAATTGAACTGTTTAATCAATATAAAAAGAAGAGTATAAAAAAATTAAAAAAAGAAAAAGGAATCTGTTAATTCCTTTAGTTTATCCACCAATCTGGTGGAAATCCTGGTGGATCGCCAGCTGCTACCTTCGGATACCATGCATCATCCCAGATGGGTGTTCCATCGGGCATTGGCCAATCCCAATCAACAGGAATGGTTAATAGCCGTACATCACCAACATCAATGATTTCACCGGTATTCCAAACATCTATGGACGGATTGTAGAACAAATTTTCTCCATGAACGTTTGTGCCATACCAGACAGGATAGGTAAATGCAAAAGGCACATCAAAGGTAATGTTTAAAGTAACCATTGCAGGAAAATCACTGGTGTCCTCAATAATCGTCATATCCAGCACTTGATCATAGTAGTAATCACCAGACATCATGGCCTCACCACTTCGTTTGAAATGATAGGTTCCATCTGAACCGAAAACATCAGCATACAGACTGAAGTTGAAAGTGTGAACATAAGCAGCGGTTCGGGTTTCAGGGACAAAGGTAAAATTAATGCCTAAAAGCTCACCATTTTCAGTGATTCCATTCGTATTGATGTCAATGACGACATCATTGTAATCCCAGTCATTTCCCATATCTTTTGGTAAATCCTCATAGGCTATGCTCATGGTTCCCCAATTCCATTCATAAACATTCCAGCAGAAGGTGATATGACTAACATCAAAAGGTTCACCATTGGCAGGATTGATTGGAGCAGTTAAATCTGTATCTTCATATGCTCCATCAGGATAGGAGTATACGTGTGCAGCAGTACCGCCTTTGACGATTACCGTACATACCGGTTGATCAGATGACCAGTTAAAACTAGATCCATCACAATCTGAAATGGTAATCATTGCATTATTTGGTGGTAAAACCGGATCGTTATCGAATTGATCTGTACTGGTGTCATAGACTCCGTTTTGGATGATATCGTTTATGGTTTCTATCTTCCAACCATAATCCCCACATGCAGTAGCTTCATCACATTCATCACATGCGTCTCCTGGTTCCCAGGGATCAACGGTTACTGGATCTACTGATGCAGCCATGATACCTGAAATCCCAAAGAGGGTAAAGATAACAAGAACTGCAAGTCCTTTCATTATATCGTTTTTCATAGAGTTGCCTCCTCAACAAATAATAATTTTATATTATTTATACAATACTTATAGTATATTAACTTATGCAATAATTTA
>CAZQMI010000153.1:3735-4432 GCA_964594475.1 uncultured Thermoplasmatales archaeon | reverse complement strand
TAGTTTACTGGTGGGAATATATGGTGGATTACACATGATGATATCAGCTTTGGTGCCATTCAAGCTTTTATCATGAGGGTCAAACAGGTTTCCATGAAGCAGTTTGATCCGATCCTTTAAGTTGTAATATGAAACGTTTTCTTTGCTGATAGAAAGAGCCTTTTCACAGATATCAGAGGCATAAATGGTCATGTTTTTGTTTTTCATGGCAAGGGTGATTGCTAGATTACATGAACCTGTGCCAATATCAAAGACCGTGATTGAATCTTTTTTTAGTGTTTGGGCGTAGTTAAGAGCGTTGATAACCAACAGTTCCGTGTCCTTTCTTGGGATGAAGGTATCTGGTGTGCATCTGAACACATTACCCATGAACATGGCCTTGCCAAAAATATATTCCAGTGGTGTATTCATTGAAGAATGATCTAAAAACTGTTTTTCTCTCAAATGATTTCTGAATTGTTCAATTTCCTTTCTAGTCACTTCATTCCGAATATATCTTTTAAAAAAAGCATGAGTTTTTTCGTCCTTCAGCAGTAGTTCTCTGTGTTCATCAGAAATCATGCAGTGCCCATATAAATAATAATTTGTATATTATAAAAGATTAACGATTGTAATTTATGTTCATTATGTTTATTGATTTCAAAAAACTTTATCCCATTAACTTAAATAGTGTTTGATAATTTTCAGTTTCAATTTC
>CAZQMI010000153.1:0-3725 GCA_964594475.1 uncultured Thermoplasmatales archaeon | reverse complement strand
GGAAAAAAAGTAGTTTGATGATGTATGAAAAATGAAAATGTAATCATAACCGGTGGAGCAGGTTTTATTGGATCTAATCTAGCATGGACTCTTGCAGACCAAAACAGCGTGACCGTTATTGATAATCTCTCAACGGGACATAAAAAAAATGTAGAGGCTCTAATCGAAGAAGAAAAAATAACGTTCATTGAAGGAAGCATCACTGATTTAACCCTTCTTCAAGAGGTTTTCTCAGAAGATGCGCTAATATTTCATCAAGCAGCGATTCCATCTGTTCCACGAAGCGTAAATGATCCACTTTCTTCAAATGAAGCAAATATCAATGGCACCCTCAACGTTTTATATGCAGCAAAGCAGCAAGCAGTGGAAAAGGTCATCTTTGCATCCTCAAGTAGTGTTTACGGAGATTCACCAACACTTCCCAAAAAAGAAGAAATGGTGCCTAATCCACTCTCCCCTTATGCAGTTAACAAACTAACTGGTGAATATTACTGCGAGGTGTTTAACACAGTGTATGGGTTAAAAACTGTTGCTCTTAGATATTTCAATGTGTTTGGCCCCCGTCAGGATTCCAATGGTGAATATGCAGCGGTTATTCCAAAGTTTATCCAATTGATTTCAGAACATCAATCACCAATTATCTACGGAGATGGAGAACAATCACGTGATTTCACTTTTATCGATAATGTGGTCTCTGCAAATATCAAAGCAGCGGAACATCGCAACGTCACCGGTACCTTTAATGTTGCCTGTGGAACCGCAATAACAGTAAATGATTTAGCTAAGCAACTCATGGATATCATTGGAAACACCGTTGATATTGTGTATGAACCACCACGACCCGGGGACATTAAACATTCTCTTGCGGATAGTTCAAAAGCAGAACATGCATTTGATTATCAACCAATCGTATCAATCAATGATGGATTAAAGGAGACAGTACAATGGTTTCAACACTAAATGAAGATAATCCAACTATCTGCGTAGTTGGACTAGGCTATGTCGGACTTCCATTACTAGAAGAATTTTCACATCATTTCTCGGTGATTGGATTTGATGTTAACCAGAAAAAAGTAGATGCTCTCTGTCAACAATACCAGAATCTTACGATTACAACAGATCCAACAAGTATCAATCAGGCAGATATCGTCATTATCGCTGTTCCCACGCCGGTTGAACAATCAAAACAACCCGATGTATCCTATGTGAAAGGTGCAGCAACTATAGTTGGGCAGCAACTTAAGGATGGTGTGATTGTTGTCCTTGAATCAACTGTTTACCCTGGAGTTACCGAAGATGTTATGATCCCTATTCTTGAAGAAGAATCAAAGAAAACCTGTGGCACTGATTTTTTTGTTGGATACTCGCCTGAGCGAGTAAATCCCGGTGACGAAGAACATACCATTAATAAAATAACAAAAATTGTATCTGGAATGGATGCAAAAACAACGGAGAGATTAGAACATATCTATGAGAAGATTACCAAAGTTTATATTGCAAATGATATCAAAACAGCTGAAGCAGCAAAAGTCATTGAAAACGTCCAACGAGATCTCAACATCGCCTTAACCAATGAACTAGCGATGATTTTTCATAAACTTGGATTGAATACCCAAGAGGTTTTAGATGCTGCAGCCACAAAATGGAACTTTAATCGATTTTCACCAGGACTTGTCGGTGGACATTGTATTCCCGTTGACCCCTATTATCTTGTTTACAAGGCCAAGGAAATTGGGTATCATCCACAAGTGATTCTAGCTGGTCGATCAGTAAATGATTCCATGGCCGCCTATGTTGCAGGAATGCTAATAAAAGCATTGAATCAAGCAGGAAAAGTCATCAAAAACGCAAAAGTCCTCATCATGGGGCTTACCTACAAAGAAAATGTTGCTGATACCCGTGAATCACCAATAAAAAACATGGTACAAGAACTCAAGCAATTCAATATTGATGTCTACGGGTTCGATCCGTTACTTAGCACTGAGGAAATAGAAGCATTTGATGTTAAAGCAGTTGAGCATTTTGATGGAAGATACGAAGGGATAGTGCTAGCGGTTCATCACGATGAATTCAAAAAATATCATCTCGAAGATCTACAACATATAATGAATGATCAACCAGTATTAATCGATGTGAAAGCAACATTTTCAGCAAATGATGCAGAAAAAAGCGGATTTATCTACAAGACTCTTTAAAAAAGAGTTAAGCTTTTCCCGTGATTTTTTTATTATCGCCATCGCCCTGTATTACATCAATGATTCTCTGACAGAACAACGGAGCAACCGATTTGGAGAAAGATTCCGAAGGATGAGAATTCGTTGGAGATTGAGCGTTTTCTGGTGTTAAATATAATCCTCCTTCTGTTTCCAGGATGTAGAAATCCCAAAGAAAGATATTATCATTCTTTTCATCCCATTCATCTTTCACCCAATTGTAGAATTCCTGGGTCCTGAGTGCTTGATTTTCTGTTGTTGATGGTTCAACAAGAGCTGCTGGAGTCCAGACGATGAATTTTGTATCAGGGAATTCCTTCATTTTTTCTTTTAAGGCCTGATATTGCAGTTTATAGTTTTCAAGTCGTTTTTCCTCAGAGCTTACTCTTGGATTTCCGATATCTGTTTTAATGTTTGAAACTGGAAAGCAATGTTTCCAGATCACCACATCATACTCTTTGGTGATCATCTCAAGGGTTGGTTCTTGTTTGTATGGTTCGGACCCTGCATTGTTCACCCAGATGTTCCAGTAATCAAAGGGATAATTCTTCCAGCCATAAGGAGAACGTTTTGGAAAATCCTGTTCAACAATAGTATAATTTTTGTTATGTGTCTGATTATAATCGTCAAACCAATCCTTAACCCCGCCATTCCAGATATTGTTACCTGTGCTATGATGAAGAAACAATATGTTAACATCGCCGGGGGTAATTGGTTCTTTCAATGTTGAATCAGCATTTGCATCATTATTTCTAAAGAAGAAAAAATAGCTAAAAATCCCGATAACGATAATAAGTACTATACTTAACCCAATAATAAGTTTCAATTCCATACTATTTCCATCTTTGTAATTTCATATAATTATATGATCTATATTAAGTATTTTGTTAGTCCATTTTATAAAGTCAAACAACGTTGACGTGTTCCTGAAAGACTAAATATGAATATGATATTTTTATGATAATAAATGGAAATTTAGTTATAAGGGAAGCATATTTCAATAATGGTCATGTTACACTAAGAAGGAGAGAGTAGCCTAAAAAAATTTAAAGTTTCAAATAATCGAAGATATGATAAAATTATATCAACACAGAGTTTTTGAAGGTGTTGATGTAAAAGGTACATGAGTAATATGTTATTAAACGAGCTGTTGGAAATCACTGCAAATAAACTTCCTTATAAGGAAGCAATGGTTTGTGGAAACCAGCGTTTTAATTACAGAAGAATCAATGAACATTCAAATTCGTTTGCCAATTCGTTAATCTATAAAGGATTCAGAAGACAAGATAAGGCATTGATTTATTTAGATAATTGCGCAGAAAACATTATCTCTATTTACGGAATATTAAAAGCATCCGGTATTTTTGTCCCGGTCAGTTCTTTAATAAAACCTAACAGACTTCAGTATATGCTAAATGATACCAAAGCAAATACATTAGTCACTGACTCTAAAAGCTTACAAAAAATAAGGACAATTCTCAATCATACTCCAAATTTAAAATGGATTATTTT
>CAZQMI010000152.1:0-4542 GCA_964594475.1 uncultured Thermoplasmatales archaeon | reverse complement strand
GACTAACTATGAATAAAATAATAGTGAAAATACGGTTGATTTTCTATTATTCATAGGTTATGAAATAAATAAACAGCGTTAATTATTTATATTTGGAAGAGAATGATAAGATATGAAACAGACTCCCTGTGAGTACATGATGTGGAATGGTCTGCCAGTTATTCGAAGGGAACTGGCGGAATGTATGATATCAAATTATGAACTCTCTCAAAAGGAAACAGCAAAAAAACTCGGAGTCACCCCGGCTGCGATCTGTCAGTATGTCTCAGGAAAAAGAGGTAAAATTCGTATCATTGATAAAAAAATCTTAAAGGAAATTGATATATCGGCAAAAGTAATCATTGAAAACGGACCAGCAAACGTGGTTCAGGAAACTTGCCGTATCTGTAAAATCATGAGAAAAAGCGGTATTTTTTCCTTTTACTGTGATGCCTGTAGCCCTGAAGAAGAATAAATAACTCAATTACACCAAACAGCCTATAGGTTAATTTTTTAGCTATTGTAGGCCATAATAAACTGATACTTTTAGCCGTTACCGGAGCAACCCTTGAATGATCAAATCCGTTGCGTTTTCCTCAGCAAGACCACGTGCCATTAGGGTTTGCAGTTGTTTTGAGTCAACACTTCCAAGTGATGCTTCGTGAGTGATATGTGCCTTTGGATGATTTACTTTGACGATGGGAATTGCACTGACCACACCATGATCCTGAACGATTTCTTTGCAGTCCACATGACCTCGGGCATAGGCTGCTGATGCAGTAAGCTCACTGTAGATTTCTGCTTCGGCATGATCTCTTACTGCCACTCGAGAGAGCAGAACGCCACGTGCGTGATCACCATTGAGATGACCGGTCTCTCTGATTTTAACCTTATCTTCATGGGTAGCGTTGACCCTGGCGTTCATTTCAAGAGTGCTATATGCTTCACAGGTAGTTTCATAATCAATGTCAATGAGACCAACACGACCTTTCAGCAGTTCGAAATCAGTGATATACCGGGCATGTTTTCCCACATGAATCTTTGCCTTTGGAACGACTTGCACACCGCCTTTGTCACTATGAATGTGACGTTCATAATACTTATAATGTGCATTCTCTTCTAAAGTGAGCGTTGCATCCATAAGATGTTTCACATCTTCAGCATTAGGAAAAGTACAATGAGCAAGCACATTGATGGAAGCGTTTTTTTCAATGACAGCGTTGAGTTGTATACGCTGAGTCCCTTTTTTTGGCATCATTCCAAAACACATTTGCACTGGATGCTCGATGATAGTTCCTTGTTTTAGTCGGAGGTCGATACTAACTCCATTTTCTATCTGTTCGGTGTTGATCTCAAGACCATCTACTAGATGGCTTCCTACGACTTTTTCATGATGAATGAGGAGATGAGCAATGTTTTTTTGTTTGAAGATATCACTTTCAATGCCTGCACTACCAGTGATTTCTTGTGCGATTTGTTTATTGTTGCTCATGATATTTCCCCCTTAACTTTATTTTGATCGGGTTTGTTTTTATGATCACAAGGTATACAGTTCTGTTCGAAATAGGGAATAATTTTGTCAGCGGTGTTCTTTTCAATGATTCTTCCATCACACATTAGAAACGCATGATCGGCTTGTTTCATCACCGCTAGACTATGGGTAATCAACAGAACCGTTGTTCCCTGTTCTTTCAGGATTTGAATGGCTTCACCCATTCGTTCAAGTGTGGCTACATCAATACCTGAATCGGGTTCATCAAGCATCATGAATGGTGGGTTCATGGCAATGATTGATGCAAGTTCGATTTTTTTTCGTTCCCCACCACTAAGTGTTTCATCAACTGCTCGGTGGAGATACTCTTTTGGTTTTAATCCCACTTTTTGTAATGCATCAGCGACGATGGTTTCTTTTTCCTTTCCGGTTTCCTTTACTCCTGCACCAACAAAATCAGATACACTTATCCCCTCATAGCGTGCTGGTTCCTGCCAGCCAAAAGTGATTCCCTTCCGTGCGCGTTCATCGATACTGAAATCGTTGATACGCTCGCCATTGAAGATGATATCACCGGTGATGTTTTGGTAGCCTTCCAATCCCATGATTGCTGATGCTAACGTTGATTTTCCTGCACCATTGGTTCCTACCAGGGCATGGATGTGGCCTCTCCAGATATCAAAAGTGACATCTCGAAGGATATGTTTTCCATTGATTTGAAGATTCAGGCTATTTACTTCTAAGAGTCCCATGTTTTATTGCTCCTTTTTTCTGAAATTAGTGTAATGATTCCATAATCGTTTTGACAATATTAGATTCATATGACCGTTGGAGTAATGGTGTTTTTTCATGTTCGTAGATGGGATGGTTCTGTTCATACGTTTGTTTATCCTTGTGTTGATAAAAAACACCGAGATAGAATGGATCAGTGTGAAATGCATATTCAAGCGCTTTGATCCTATCTGTTCGGTCATGGTCTTTGGGTATTGACTTGGTATTTTTTTTATACCATTGATAGGTATTGACCTTGTTGAATGAAACACATGGTTGAAAGATATCCACAAGAGCATATCCTTTATGTTGTATTGCTTCAGTAAGAATCGTTTTGGTCTGTTCTTTATTTCCCGTGTATGCTCGTGCCACAAATGATGCATCTAGTGAAATCGCTACTGCTAATGGATTGAATGGGTCCAGGATTACACCATCTAACTGAATAGGTGTGGTAAACCCTTTTTGACTGGTAGGTGATGCTTGTCCCTTAGTCAATCCATAGACCATGTTGTTATGTACGATGTTGGTGATATCTGGATTTCTTCGAATAGTGTGAATAAAGTGGTTACCTCCTTCACCGTACATGTCGCCATCACCACTTTCTGCGATTACTGTGAGAGTAGGATTAACTGCTTTTATCGCTGTTGCAACAGGCAATGCTCTTCCATGTAGTCCATTGAAATAATGTGCCATGAGGTATTGTGGTGTTTTTGCTGCTTGTCCGATACCTGAAGCGATAACCAATTGTTGTGCATCGATGGAGAGATCAGTGAATACTTCTTTGAGCTCGGTAAGAATGCTAAAGTTTCCACATCCTGGGCACCAGGCAACATCAACATCATCGGAAACATCAAATGCATTAGCCATTAGGATTCCTCCAAGGATCGAATGGTTTGTGTAATATGATTGATCAGTGATTCAACAGAGAAGGGATGACCCGTGTAATGAAGAATATGAGCATCGATTTCGTGTCCGGTTTCAGTGGTGACAAGATGAGCAAATTGGGCGGTTGCGTTTTGTTCAATGCTGATAATATGTTTTGCTCTTCTAAGATACATTTTTGTTTTTTCATTAAGGGGATAGACTTGTGGAAAATGTAGGAATGATACATGTTTTTTTGAAAGATATTTGCGTGCTTCCTCGATGAGATGAACGGTTGATCCCCAGCCGATGAGAAGCGTGTTGTATTCTTGTGATCCATATAGCGTTGGTGGAATACTATGTGTTCGTAGCTCCTGAATTTTTCTCAATCGTTTTTCCATCATTTGTTTTCGAACGGTTGCACTTTCAGTAATCCTTCCATCAGCATCATGTTCATCACTGTCAACACAGACAAAACCGGATCCATTTCCGGGGATTCCTCGAGGAGATACTCCGTTTTTTGAATCAGCATAGCGTTGATAGGAGGAATCTGTTTTGATGATATAAGATGGATCTGTTTGTTGAAATGCTGAAAGTGAGGGTATTTGATAGAAGCTGTCTACATAATATTGATCACTGAGGATGATCACGGGAATTTGGTATTTATCCGCGAAATCAAATGCTTTTTTGGTGAGTAGGAAGCCTTGTTCAAGTGTTCCTGGTGCATATATAATGCGAGGAAATTCGCCGTGTCCGGAGTAGAGAGCAAGATTGAGATCTGCTTGTTCCGTTCTGGTGGGTAGCCCTGTTGCTGGTCCAGGCCGTTGGGCTAGATGGATGACCAGTGGTGTTTCGGTCATGGCTGCAAGACTGAGTCCTTCTCCCATGAGTGCAAATCCTCCTCCGGAGGTGGTGACCATTGCTCTGCTTCCGGCATACCATGCACCGAGGGCCATGTTGATGGCTGCAATTTCACTTTCCGCTTGTTCCACTAATACATTTGCTTTTGGTCCATGCTGTGCTAGAAACGAAAGCACCCCGGTTGAGGGTGACATTGGATATGATGAGATGAATTGACAATTCCCTGCCAATGCACCGAGCCCAATGGCCTGGGTGCCATTGAGTAGAATCTGGTCATGAATATTTTTATCTGAATTACTGGTGATTTCATCGGTGTTGATCTGAATATCTGTGATGATCTGGGCAAGGTCTTGACCTTTGTGTACAGCTTGTATGTTTTCCTCAATGATCTTTTTTGATTTATCCTTGAAATAGGTGCGCAAGCGTTTTTTGATTGTGGGAAAAGGAATGTGTAAAAGACTTGAGAGAAATCCAACGGCAATGGTGTTTGCATAGACCTTGCTTCCGATTTCTTTTGCCTCATTAAGAAAATCAACAGCATAGAGATGTGGATGGGAAAGCGTTTTCACTTCAGCCTT
>CAZQMI010000151.1:0-4577 GCA_964594475.1 uncultured Thermoplasmatales archaeon | reverse complement strand
CCGGAGAAGTCACCGGAGGATACCATCCCTACACCTGGCAATGGGACTTCGGAGACAACCACACCAGCACCAAAGAACAACCAACCCATATCTACACCGAACCCGGAAACTACACCATCACCCTCACCATAACAGACAGTGAAGGAAACACCTCCACAGATACCACCTGGGCATGGATCCAAGAAACCAACCAAGCACCAAGTAAACCAAGCATCAACGGCATCAACAAAGGAACACCAGAAACACACTACACCTACACCTTCACCGCAACCGACCCGGAAAACAATCCAATACAGCTGCTCATCGACTGGGGAGATAACACCACAACCAACTGGAAAGGACCATACCAATCAAATCAGACCATCACGCTCACCCATAAATGGACGGAGGAAGGAATCTACACCCTCAAAGCCAAAGCAAAAGATGTGTATGAAAATGAAAGCGATTGGAAAACCATGAGCATCACCATACCAAAAACCAAATCCTATCAGGGATTCTGGAATCTGTGGAATCAGTTGTTGAATCATTTTCTTGGGTGGCTTTAAGGTTTTAATCTCTCAAAAAAGTGTCTAGAAAAACAACTACAACTTTCCCATATAGTAGAGAGATTTTTTTTTAATGTACAATTTATCATTTGACATAATTGAGTTCAATAACGTTAAATAATGCATTTTAACCCACATTCATCAATAATTGGAATTGAATATTGACTAACTACCTTTTGCTCATTAGTCAACATTTTTTGACTCGTTAGTCAGATCCTACTAGTATTTAATTGGTTCATTGATGAAATTAAAAGTTATCAAATATAATTGATACTATGTGAACCCTGCTGCAAGGGTTTCAATCGCATTTCCTGATGCATTTCGTATTTCTTGAACAATGAAGATGTCATAGTCATCGAGTTTATCCACGTAGTAATCAATTAGTATTTCATTCGATGCTTTCGTAGGTCAAAAGATCTGCAGATTGCAACAAGCAATGAATACATCACTATCTTGATCTGGTTGATTTTCACCGGTATCATTGTTTTCAATGATGCAGCCACTAAAAATGAAGCAAACACCGGCAATTGAGCATAGAATGAGTGTCTTAATAGATTGCATCCAAAAGACATTGTTTGTTTCACAATTTTAAACTTACTGAAAGACTATGAAATTGATCCACTTCTACATTTTTCTTTTCTTCCTTTTCACGAAGGGATTTTAATGCAAATAGGAAATCCTTTTCATCTAATCCATCACATATCATAAACGTTCTGAGCAATTCTCTTGCGATATCTTTAGGGGTTGGTTCTTTGTTTGAGGATAATATTTCTCCAATTCTTTTTTTGTCTTTCTTCCGAGGTATAACATAGTGATCCAATGTTGTTTTTGGGTTGGAATGGCCTAATTGTATTTGTGCTAATTTTGGGTTTCTCATTGCAAGTTCGGTCCCTCCACTTTTTCTGAAGGAGTATGGTATGATGTTCTTATTGATTCCAGCACAAGCTGCATAATATTTCACTGTATTTGAAAACCAGTATGCACTTGGCCTTCTACCTTTTTTATGTACCTGAACGAAAAGTGGGGCGTCAGGTGACCAGTCATCACTATCTCGATATGGCAAATAATCCTCGATTGCATCCAATGCTTCTTTTGTCAAGATGACACTCTGGTATTTTGGATCCAATTTATCCCTCTTTCCACTGCGAAGTCGTAATTTCCATGTATTCTTATGCACATCTTTGAGACGAATGTTCCTCAATCCTTCACTTGTCCGAGTACAACCGTTCCAGAACACTTTGATGACAGCCAAGTGTAATTTCTTCTTGGTTAAGGGAATATTCATTAATTCTATCTGGCTAATGATTCTATCAAATTCTTCTCTTGATAATGGGTCTATATCCCTTGTTTCCTTTTTTATTGCTGATACTCTGAGGTCTTCACGTTGAAGGAAATGACAGAAAAATACATTTAATTCAGAGAGGATCGTTGAAACATAATTGCGCTTTCTTATGCCATTCTCAATCATGTAAAGCATCATTCTTTTGTGTGCATCCCTATCTTCGATAGTCACATCTTTTAATTTGAGTTCTATTGAATTTGTATCTCTAAAAAATAGTCTTACTCTACTTACAATTTTTTTCCCACAAATCTCCCTTGATTTAGGATTTTCTCCCGTTCGGATGTACCATTCGACAAATGCGCTATAGATTTCTTCTATATGTTTGTCCTTGTAAAAATCCCAACGATTTGTTTTGGGAATATACTTTTTCAAGTAATCTTTTTTGATTTTATCAAAATCGAAGTTTTCCATATTGAGCCACCCTCAATAACTGTTCCAGATACGATTTATAATGGGATTCATTCAAATCGTATTCTTTTATCCGGGATATGGTTGGAAAATAGGAAATGGATTTAAATAAATAACGATACGCATTGATACGTATTAATATGATATAGTCGAACATTATCTAAATTATTTTGAGATTGATGACTTACAAAAGACTCAATATAACATTGCCTCCAGACGCTTATAAGAAACTTCAGCGAATATCAGAAAAAGAGGACAGGACTCTTTCCAATATTATCAAAAGATTGATTGAATCATATAAAGAATAATGAGCAATTTATTCAGACGTTTTTAGGTTTCATCCAATTCTTTTTTGTTTTTTTAATTGCATTTTTTCATCTATTTTTTAGAGGTAATCTTTTAGGTGGGATCATATTAGCAGAAATTATTTGAGAAAAGGTAAATTTATCGCGACAACTGTCATCAAGAATTGATAAAATCAGTAATTATAAATAATTAAATTTTCATATCCTTTCTTTACAAAAAATGTTGATTTGATAGGTGCTTTTAATTGAATTCGATTCAATTTTTACATTTTTTGTGTACGAGAAAGATAGGTAAATAGTTGGATGTCGAAATTGATTAACATTGACACTATAATAAAGGTTGATAATTTGACAGGTCTTATGCATAGTCGGGCAGTGGAACGTGACATACATTCACAGAGAATATTAATATTTATTAATAAAATATTCAAGAATCTTGAACGATTCCATACAAGGTTCAAGTCCCTCCCGCGGCATTTTTTATGTTGATAGCTAAGCTAAAATAAAATTGTTTTTGAGTCTATTTAAATAAATTGTATAGTTCGAATATAATTTTAAGATTTTAACAATTCCAAATGTTTTACATTTTTTTCCATCAATAAGACTATACCTTCAAATATCCTTTTACCAAAAAAAATGAACAGAACGAATATAAAATAAAAAAATAAGGAAATAAAATTTCCTTAGAAAAGAAGCAGGATTGCAACAACAAGTAATGCTCGAAATGTATTTGTTGTTATCCCAAAAATGTTTCCGTAGACCAATCCAACTACTTTTACGAACAGATTAAGCAATGGGAGAGCAAGACTGGTTACTGCAGTGATTGCTGATCCAAAGATAGTTAGGATTGCAAAAACGATCGGGATTGCGATTGCGGAAAGGATTTTGCCAAGAACTCCGGAAAATGCGTTGCAGAATACCGTGGGCATTTTCTTTAATTCTTCCAATGTTTCTTTGATTTCTCGTTCATTTACGTCTTTCACCGTGTTAAATTCAATGGCTGACATGGCAGGCATCATTAACATCAGGAAAACAGCTAGTAGACTTCCAAATATTATTTTTCTTTTCATTGTTTTTCCTCCAATTATTATCCTCCCTTACACATAGGGGTTAATATGAATGAACCTTTTTTAATATAAATCTTTCGAATAAAATCAGTTATTTTTGAATGTGGTATGTCTTTTTGGTAATGTTTTTGAAAAAACGATTGTTTCGAAACATGCTTCACTTTGTTCTATGTTGATTTATTTGCCTTTTCTTTCCTTTGTTCTATTACTCGATAGAACACTTTTTTGCGTTGATGTATTTCATTGATTCGTTTCCTTCTCAATTTTGAAAATCGGTATTGCAAACTTCTAGTAATCTTTTTCAGCTCCTTTTCATTTTTTCTATATTTTCCTTCCTCTCATTAAACAATTAATATTTTTATATAAATTGATTGTTATTAATAAGTATGTCTCTTGACCCTGTTCAAACATAAAAAAATCCATGCAAAAATACTAATATCGACAAAATTTGAAAAAAATATGATAGAAATCCCAGTTCTTTTTTCAATTAAGAGGTATTGATGAAAAAAATCTATTCTTCATTTTTCTTAGCCATATCATCAATCTGATACATCCGTGAATAATAGTTCAGTTCCTCCTTTTGCTTATTGAGAAAATGTTGCCAGGATTTACATACTTGTTGATAATATGGGGTTGTGTCAGTGATATTTTGCCATTGTTGCAGTAATTCTTCAGTAGATGAGATCATTTCCTTCCACTGATCTATATTTTTCTTATGAACGATGGATATCACCTCCCAATCGTTATTATCTACATGATGTTAACTTATTTAACTTCTCTGGTCAGTTATTAAAAATTCATAAGAAAAAAATAAACAATTGATTCAAATACTACAAAAAAATAACTTTTGGTTAGATGAAGAGAATGGGGAAGGGTGGATGGGATGGTGAGGAAAGATGGATTAAAAAAT
>CAZQMI010000150.1:0-4626 GCA_964594475.1 uncultured Thermoplasmatales archaeon | reverse complement strand
CTTCTCAACGATAGCTTCATCAGCAATTTCTTTCATGGTTCCATATCTTATAAATCGCAGTTTGTTTATAACCTTTTACTTTCACCTATCTCACTTAATAGTTTTTGAACAAAGTCACTTCTACCATGTTTTGGTGATAGTCTGTGACAACCTTTGGACAGCGAGTGAAAAAAGTATGGGAAAACTTTAATGATACACAACAGACACGCTTAGAACAATGAGGGAGAGACAAAGAAAATTATTCCTTGTTCTCTGCCATTCTCTCTCCAAGCTGTTATGATCACTCAAAGTATGATTTTTTCCAATACATAGAACTTCATTTGAGAAAAATACTAAAAAAATTGATTATTCGTTATTCCAATAATACACGAATTCGATACCCCTGTTTATCATTGAAAGATACCTCATTATATTCAACAATACTATGTTCACAAGTAGCATTTGCCATTGCTTTTAACAGATGTAACGTAATAGGAATATTTATTTCATTACTAACTCCTATGAGCTGCTCCGCTTGAAAATAAGTATCAGCATTTTTTTCAATAAAAACAATAAATTCGTTTTTACTCATCTTTTCTATCTGATACGACACATGTTCGATGTTGAAAAAAAATGTAAATATTTTACCCACTGAAATGATATCTTCATCCCGGATATTGTAATTCTTCTGGATATTCACAGCGAATTTTTCTCCCATTTGCTGTAAATATTTTGATAAAACCAAATTAACAATATCCCAAGCACTTTTTCGAACAAAGATTTTGCCGATAAAAGAATTTGTTAATTTTTCAAAAGCCTTTGAAAACGCTGTTAACAATCCAACAAATTGCACACCGGTCATCCTCACAGCGAACCGATGTTTATAGCCACATGGCAGATTAAAGATTGCAAATTCTGCGCGGGGATCATCATCAAAATCATATTCTATCCACCTTTTAGGGATTCTTACCTGATCATAGAATGACTGTATGTTGTCATCTGAGGGTGTTTTTTCTTTGTTTTCAATAGCTTTCACTAATTGTATCAACGCTTTATTTACAGGTGTTGAAATACCTAACTCATCTGCTTTTCTTTCCACATATCCATTTATGAAATCAATTTCTGTTTTCCTTCCTTTTTCAACATCCTGCCACATTGAAGATTTAATCGCTTTATGATGTTCTCCGGCCATCTTCATAAGGGCAACTGCTCTCTTATAATCATTAAAATCAGCAATCTGAAACAACCCCATATCAAGAACATCTTCGAATTTTTCAAGCTGTATCTCAGCATGATCTGCAACTCTTACTAATTCTTCGGTTAGAGCAACCATGATTGGAATGATTTTTTGATTTGAAACAAGTTTTTTGACATCAGCAGCAAAACAAACACCAATAGTTGCAATACAACAATTGATTAACAACTTCGACCAGAGATGACCAAAGATGTTCTCCGTGATAACCGTCTCGGTCACCTTGTCAAGGATTTCTTTGATTTCCTTTACATCAGCATCAATATTTCCATCCACACGTCCAATGATAAATTTCCCCTGGGATGTTTGTCTTAAATGACCCGGGCCAAGATTCGTCGCACCCCATCCAACCACACAGCCAATCGTCCGGTGGTCACCTATTTTTTCTCGAATAAGATCTTCATTTATCCCATTTTGAAGTGAAACCACTAATGAAGAAGGTTTTAAATGAGGAATAATGGCATCTAACGCTTCATTGGTATGCAGACTTTTTACAGATAAAAAAACAATATCATATATGCCCTCAAGGGATGTTTTTGCTTCTATTTCAATCCGGTGTTCTCCACGAACGCCATCAATGTATAATCCTTTTGCATTAATGCTATCAACATGTTTTTTGTCAATATCACAGATGCTGATATCATAGGATGCTTTTTTTAGATAAGCAGAAGTTATTCCCCCTATTCCTCCAGCGCCTACTACCACCATTTTTTTCTCACTATCTGATGTCATCTAATCACAAATAATACTAATTAATCATTTAAATGTCTGGGGTTAACAAAATTTGACCAATCTTCAACAGAAAGTATAATTCGTGATAATGAAAATTATTTATTTATAACTACCAACAATCTAATTTTTCCCCAATATTCCATACTAGGTATGAGAATAATTGCCCTATTCTTGGAAAAACGTAGTAAAGCAATACGCAAAAAAGTAATATCCAATCTAATATATAACAAATATCAGAGTTAACACCGCTTAAATATGGACAATTATTAGTTTCAACATCTTCTATTCCTTTTAAAAATAAAGAAAACTCATCACTATTACTGGTTATATTGGAAGTATTTAGATTATTTTTAAATTCCTCGTTTAAAAAAGGAAAAAGAAGACAATGATTGATTTTTGAATCTAAAGAATTGTTGTAATTAGTTAGTCAAACCGTTTTTCGCAGGTGAATATGTATGTTGTAACTAATTTTAAAAAAATGATGAAGAGAGAATTGTGGGGAGTTATCAATGCAATCCTTTTTTTCTGTTTCATAGATGAAATGATTATTTGTTGTATTGGATATCTGCTTCTTCTCTGAGATCTTGCACTAAGGTATTAATTGCTTCATTTTGTTTTTGTTGTTTTAGGTAATCGATGATTTGAGATTTGAGGTCTTCATAGGGTGGTATCTCTTCTGAGGATTGTTGTTCATATGATTGGTAATATGCTTCTGCCTCTTGGTCTGTGACTGTAAAATCTTGTCCTTTCAGGGCAGCATCAAGATAACTTTGGATTGATAATTGCTCTTTGTAGGTTTTTAATTGTTGTTCATAAGATACATTTTGTTGCTGGAGATATTGTTTGTATGTTTCTAATGTTTGGTTTTGTTGTTGAAGAGTTGTTTCTAATGTTGTTTCTGCTTCGGTATCATTTAAATCATATCCTTCATATTGTGCTTTTTGGAAGAGGACTTCTTCATCAATTACTTGTTCCAGTGCATTTTCCTCTGATAGCTGTTGTCCTTGTTGGGCATATGTCTGTTGCATTCTGCTTACTTCTTCTAAGGTAATTTCTTCGTCGTTGACAGTTGCAAGCAATGATGAAGTTTTATTGGAAGTGGAATCGGTTTCTGTATCTACATTATTTTGTGTTTGTTCTTGCTGATCTGTACAACCGGCAAAAAGAAAAAACGTTAATAGCATTAAGATTGCTATCCCCAAAAGAACTGTTTTTTTTGATTTAACCATATGTTATCATGATGCCCCTTCCTTAAAAATATTTTGATTCATTTTTAATTATAAAAATTACTTTTTTATTAATATTTTTCTTAATTTATCAAAAGATATTATCTTGAATGTACTGTTTAAATTGTATAATAGTTGATTAACTAAAGAACTAGTAAGGGCTTGATTTATAATTCACAAAAACATAGAATATAGTTAAAAAAAATTGAAATGAAATTTAATGTATATGACAATTTATCATCACTCATTTTTTTATGATTTTTTATTAGAAATATTATAGATTATGAATAATTTGTTATAATTTTTGATAAAAAAAATCTTTTGATGCATAATTATTTATACTAATGGATACTGTTGTATATTATCTTGCCATTATGGTATGCTTTCCATTTGAAAGGGGATTGATTTATTGTTTTTCCCTTACGATACTATGAGGTATCGTTCTGGTTTTGATAGGAAATTTATGAAAATAGACTGGTTAATAACTAATCAAAAAAAATTTTATTCAGTTAAAGCATCTTCAGTCCAAGAAAGAATGATTTTTCCTTTGTTATCTATCAGTCTTCTTTCTAATCCTTTTGATTCTATTGTGCAACCCATTTCCGAGGAAATTACTTTCCATTGTGGTTCTGAAATAATTAAGCACCATGTAATTTTTTGTTACTATCTCGACTTTATTCGTTATAATGATTTTGCATTGATATACGTGTTAATAATGGAAATAGGATAGAGGCAATGTATGCATATTGGTATGACGAAACAGAAAATACTTTTTCATATCGGGGAACAAGCTTCCTATGGATATGGAATAGCGAAAAAATTAGATATTCCTGTTTCAACGGTGTATGGACATCTCAAAGATTTGCATAAAAGAGAAATCATTTCTCGGAAAAGGAAAAACTCTGATAGACAGATTTATTATACTTTAACTGAGAAAGGAGAAAGATTAATTACCGTATTGAGGGAACATTAGGTGGGTATAATCTGAGTAAGAAAAGGGTTAAGTTTGTTGATGATGAACCTGACCAATTATTTTCTTTTGAACAGGTTTTAAAAAATTGGGAGGAGGATATTGAATTTATCGGTGTAGAATATGGTGAGGATTGTCTCAAAGAATTAGAAACTGGTGAGTTACCTGACATCATTTTTTTGGATATTATGATGAATGATATGAGTGGTTGGGAAGTCTATGATCAAATAAAGGATAATCCTGCTTGGGATGATATTCCTATCGTATTCTTGACTGCGAGAACGGATAGAATTGCTGAGAATGCTGGTGATTTTCTCGGTGATAATTTCTTAGAAAAACCTGCGGTAATAGAGAATATAATTGATAGTATGAATAAGGTTTTAAAGAAAAAATAAGATAGAATCATTATTTTTTGGAGTGAACCCCCAATAGTACACAGTAAGTTAAGTTAACATGAAAATCTATTG
>CAZQMI010000149.1:0-4686 GCA_964594475.1 uncultured Thermoplasmatales archaeon | reverse complement strand
GGTGGATTTTGAGATAAGGGTGACTCTTTGAGATTTATTATGGTCTAATTTGACACTTTGAATGGATGGATAGCATACTGCTGAAATCAGCAGTAATGTTATTGAAAAGAGTAATATCTTTTTTTGTCTGTATCGCATTGTTCCGCTATTAATATATATTATATTTTTTAATAAATGTTTTCGTGTTAAAAATTGAAATCCTTCTTTTAAAGTTAATAGAATTGAATATCTTTTTTACCATGGTTCTAAAGATTAATGAAAAAGTGTATAAAAGATGAATTACTATATTATATTCTGAGGAAAGTGAATAATGTTGTTCTGTTGCAAATTTATTCACGATTAAAAAATATAAATATATGAGATAGTGGTGTTTGAAATGCATAGATATGGAATCTATCAAGCTACACAGGCAAGCTGTATTTTATATAAGGAGGATAAAGATGGGAAACAATCAACATTTACGGTACTAAATAAAAAAAAGGATACCGATCGGGAACGTGATCTTCTATTATTCATCGATAATGAAATGGCAGAAAAGGAAAATATTTTCCATGAAGGTATCAGCTCCACGATGGATCTTTTACAAGCATTCAATGATTGGGCTCAAGATGCACCCGTTGTCTTTGAGATGGAAGCACAAACCTGTTTAAGCCGTTGTTTGCAGCAGAAAAATGAAAATGACTAATTCATTTTTTCAATGGAACAGCGACAATATCAAAATCTTTTGGTACATATGATGCTTTGAAAATATCTCGAGCATCCTTTTGTATTTCAAGATAATCTAGATATCGTGGGCTGATATGAGTACAATAGAGATTTTTTACCTTTGCCTGTTGAGCAATCTCTGCAGCTTGCCTTGCTGTAGAATGACCATATGATCCAGCAATATCGGTAAGTTCTGATGTAAAGGTGGCTTCATGAATCAATACATCTGCGTTTTTTGCAAATGTTATCATTTGTGAACATGGTCGTGTATCACCAGAATAGACTATTTTTCTGCCTGGACGTTTGGGTCCAAGTACCATTGCGGGAGTGATAATTGATCCATTTTCTAATTGAATCGCTGTTCCTTTTTGAAGTCTACTGAACAAAGGTCCTTCTGGCACGCCTAATTCTAATGCTTTTGGTTTATTGAATCGACCTGGTCGATATGATTCCACCAAAGCATAAGCTAGTGAGCTCACTCCATGATCGACCGCGATAGTTTCAATGCTATATCCATCAAATTCAAGCTGTTCACCGGCTAGAACATCATGAGCATTGATTTCATATGATGGATTAAAAAAACCAAGAGTAAGAAGCCGTTTGGTTAACGTTATCATTCCTTTGGGTCCATAAATATGAAGTGGCTGTTTTCGATCATTGAGTTGCATGGTCTGTATAAGCCCAGGCAGACCAAGGAAATGATCCCCATGAAAATGAGTGATGAAGATATTGCTTATCTGCATATAGCTAAGATTTGATTTTTGAAATTGCCGTTGGGTTCCTTCTCCACAATCAAATAAAAGAATTTCTCCAGCTCGTTTTATGGCAATTGAAGTCACATTTCTTTTTACCGTTGGCCAACTTCCCCCAGTCCCAAGAAATATCAGCTCAAGCTGTGTCATATAGCCAGGGGTGATAACCCAGCGAGGTAAAAGGATTATGGTTTCATTTTTGATAAATGATGAAGTATCTGGTAAGACTTCGATGAACGCGTATGGGATAGATAGCAACTAGTTGTAAAAACGGTATTGCATAAGTTGAATATTTTTCGTTTGGAATGCCAATTACTGCATAGCTTCCTTTTTTGAGAACCTTTGAGATTTGCTGGAAGGCCCGGGGATAGAGTTTGCTTATTTGTTCTTTATTTGTTGTGGTTGCTTTTCCATAGGGAAAATCAGTTACCACGGCATCGACAGGTTTGGAAATGGTTTCATCGAGTTTTCCAATATCAATCTGATAGAGATGTCTGCTTGATAAGTCAAAATGCATAAGATTCTGTTGCGTTCCCATTATCATTTTCTTTTTAATGTCGCAGCCAATAAGAGATATATCCATCAGACCTGCCTCGATAAGAATACCACCGGTACCGCAAAAAGGATCCAGGAGTATTCCGCTTGTGGGAATTTTTGAAAGATTGACCAGTAATCGAGCGAGAAGTGGGTCTAGAGAAATCGGTGAGAAAAATGGCCGATGCTGAGCTTTTCGTGTTTGAAATGATGATCTGTCTATAGTTTTGATCATCTGTCCAACATGAAGCTCTTCGTCAGTGATCAGCACTCGAATCTCAATATCTGGTTTGGTCAGACAAACAGTACGTTGTTGGGTGTAAATTTCAGCAAGGGCAGTAAGGATGGTTTTTGATGAGAGATGTGTAGATCGATTTCGATATCGTATGGCAACAGAACCTTGTGTCGGAAGAGGATGATTTCGTGCATTTTGTTGTAGGTCTTCAGTATTGTTTTCACAGCTAAAAAAATGGTTATTGATGGTGAAGGTATGTGAAAGTCGACGACTCATCATTTCGATAAGAATACTTGGTTTGGTGGTTGAACAAATTAATATATCTTCGGTTTTTTTTTGTATCTTGTATGGAATCTGTTCTGCTTGTAATACTGATTGAATCTCAGCTATTGGAAGATGATGATGTTCCTTGGAGAGTTCAAAGCTGATGTTCATGGTCTATCCATGAAGATATTGATTGGTATTTTAAATTGACCATTTCTTGAACAAGATCAATAATGATACAATAACCTATATCGAATATTCATATGAGGTTGGTTGTAATGTGATATTTGCTATGAGGTTTATTTACTATAAAAATTCAATATTATCTCGTTTAGTAGGATAGTTTTATGAGAACCGGAGTAATCAGAGTCGTTGCAATGGTCAATAAAACGGTGACTGCAAGCAGTTGATTGGAAACAACAGAGGAGGAAAACAATTCTTTTGATATCGCAGCACTGACGATTATTAGAGCTAGTTCCATACGGGGTATCATCCCGATACCAACCTGGATTGATTCTTTGGTGCTCATTCCCATGATTCGTGAACCAAGACCACATCCAATGATTTTACCAAGAATTGCAACAAGGATTAAAATGAATGCAAATATGCCGATGGAAAGAAACGCAGATATGTCTTGTTGTATTCCGTGATACAGTGTTGCGCCAACCCAGATGAAGAAAAGTGGAATGAAAAATCCATAACCAAGTGATTGAACATCATCAATTATTTTCCTTGATTTTAAGGAATGTCCAATAAGAAGCCCGGCAATGAATGCTCCAATGATTCCACTGATACCACAGCTGTCAGCAAAATATGAAAAGAGCAAAAAAAGAGCAAGAGCTATGCTGAGAAATGCTTTTGGAAGATGGATTTTTTCTCCAAGATCCAGGATATAATCAATTGCTTTTAAACCTAGATAAAGGAAGATAAGGAAAAACAAAATGACCTTTAATCCAATGAAAAGGATTGGGTCTGTGCCGATGAAAAAAGCAAGTAGCACAATGCCAAGGACATCATCGATGACCGCTGCTCCAAGGATTGATGAACCGACATTGCCGTCAAGCATATCAAGGTCGAGCAAGGTCCGAACGGTAACTCCAACAGAGGTTGCGATGAGAATGAGTCCGATGATCAGACTATCTTGTGTTGTAAATCCAAACCCTACACCGGTTACATATCCAAAGAACAAAGGCGCGATGATGCCTCCGATTGCTACTGAAAAAGCGGTTTTCCCCATGGTTTTTAATTGACGAATGCTAGTTGATAGCCCACTGATGAACAGTAAAAATAAGATACCAATATCAGCAAGGAAATCAAATTCAATGGATAAATAATTCAGGGTTGGAAGGGGAAGGCTAAATCCAAGAATGTTCATTGCCTGCCCGGTGAAGATGGCAAGACTCATCCATCCTAAAAAGATACCAGCAAGGATTTCTCCGATCACAGCAGGAAGTTGCAAGCGTGAGATAAGATATCCAAATAATCGAGCAAAAATGAGCGCGAGAGCTATAAGCAAAGCGATGTCATAAATCGTGCCTATTCACCTTCTTTTGAATCTTCATTTTCCCCATCTATCAATGGATGATATTGGGTTGCTGCATAATATTTTCTGATGAGTTGATGAAGAGTCAATTCCCCGATGATGTTTCCTTCCTGGAGAACTGGAAGTCTTCGTAATCGATATTTGACCATCTTCAAGAGAGCATCGATGATTTTATCTGTTGATTTACAGTCTATGATCTTTCGACACATGATATCCCCAGCTTGTTTTGCCGTGCCATGTTTCAGAGAACGAATATCAGGCATACCAAAAACATATGAGGGAAGATGTTTCGGTGCAAGAATAGAAAGCACATCATGTTCGGTGATCACACCAACTAGTTCATGCTTCGTTTTTGCCTTGACCACCCAGATATGATTTCTCCCTCCAAGAATGGAAAGGACATGGTAGATATCTTCAGATTCTCCTATGAGAGGAAGATCCCAGATACGTTTATCCATCAGATCTTTAACGGAGAGTTCATAGAAATCGGTGATCAATCGGTTTTTTGTTTTCATAGGTGTGAAACGCATATTTCAACGCTGGTATATAACAACTACTCAAAAAAGTAAAAATTGGTAAGTGAGAACAACTGATTTTATTTTTAGGCCGAGAATACTGCGGGACTGAGTGAAGCGAAGGCCCGGAGATGAAAG
>CAZQMI010000148.1:0-4804 GCA_964594475.1 uncultured Thermoplasmatales archaeon | reverse complement strand
TCAAAAATTCAAAACTTAGTTAAAAGCCCTTATTCAGCAATAAATCAAAAAAAATTATAAGACTTACAAATTTCTGACAAGCCGACGGAGGGATTCGAACCCTCGGCCTGCTGATTACAAGTCAGCCGCTCAACCGGGCTAAGCTACATCGGCATGATTATTTTTTCTGGGCTGTAATGTCTATTCCTATATAAAATTCTCGTGGCGCATAGGTTTTAATACGGTGAACTTTTGTTTTTTGAATTGATACTTGCTCCTCTGTTGCCAATTGTATTAAATCCTGTATGCGAGAGGTGATTTTTTCTTCCTGTAACACTTCATAATAATGAATCATACATGTATTGTTCATAATATGCAGGGCATATGGAAAAAAATGATATGATTGAAATGGAAGATTCATAATGATTCTATCTGCCTTTCTCTGATTTTTTTTCATCACACTCTCAACACATGCTGCATCTTCAAAAAACACATCAACGATATCAAGAACCTTATTTTGAACAATGTTTTTTCTAGCTAGTTTCACTGCTTCCCTGTTCTTATCAACCGCAATGATGCGGGAGGGTTGAGCAAAACGAGCAATCATCACTGGAAAAGGAGCAACACCAGTAAACATATCCACCACACATTCATTAGGTTGAACCAACTGAGCGATTCGGTACCGTTCATTAGCTAGACGTGGTGAAAAATAGGTGTTTTCCACATCAACATGAAACGTAAGTCCATATTCCTTATGCATGGTCCTGGTCGTTTTTTTCCCCGCAATCACTTCTACATTACGCGTTCGAAGTTCACCGCATACTGGATGCATCAAGCAGACCGTTTCAATATGTGCATGGGTACCAAGAAGTGCATTTCCAATTTCTTTTTTATAACTCATTAATTCCTTAGGAATCTTAATCAAAAGAATAGATCCAATAACATCAAAGGATGTTGGCAATAAATCTTTTAGATCCTCCGGAATGATTATTTTATCCTTATAACTAGAAATTCGTTGCTTTCTTCTAACAAATGATTTCATCAATACTGGATAATCAAAATCTGTTTCTACATCTGATCTCAAAGGAAAATAAAGATACTTTTCATCTTTTGCAATGCAAAGATCAGTACGAATCACATCTGCATCTCTTAATTGAGTCCTGATACATTCTCCTTTCTTTTTGGGAACCTTCAATGCTTTTGCTTTTTCTGTTCGCATCTTTCAAAACAACAGTGAAATAGTCTTTTCCATTTTAATGATTGGGACAAAAAAAGTCCCGCCTCCCGGATTTGAACCGGGGACCTGCCGGTTTCAGCCAAAGAAAGAGTCTACAGCCGGCCGCTCCGGCCAGTCTGAGCTAAGGCGGGAACACGAATGTAACACCTGAATATGGAAAGGTATATTTATTAATTAAGGTTCAATTAGGCAGATGAAATGGAGAGCATACGATGACCTATGCCATCATCATCTGTCCACATTGTAAGACAGGAAAAATAATTGATACCACTCATAAGACCACACGATGTATCCGCTGTGGCAAACAACTTCAAATCCAAAAACTCACCATTCAATACCAATCCTCATCCCTGAAACAAGTCCAACAGGCACTCGGTCAGATCAATGCTGAAAAAGATGGCAGACTCGATGAGTTCAAAACATTTCTCAAACAAAGTGATAAAAAAAAGCATTAAATTACCTTGCCATCTTTAATTGTCCATCAAAAAATAAGCTTATTACCAAGACGAAACTTTATTTAACAACATTTCGATAATCCGTTTTAGCGTGATCTTTGTGGGAAGCATAAAACGAATAGTTCTTGACGTTCTGAAACCACATACACCATCCATCCTTGAACTAGCAGATCGCATATCAGATATCAATGGCATATCCGGTGTGAATATTTCCTTGGATGAAGTTGATGCTAAAACACATAGTGTAAAAATAACCATTGAGGGAAGTTCAATTGACTACCAATGTGTCCAACAAGCAATCATCGACTGTGGTGGAGAAGTCCATTCAATCGATGGAGTAAGTGCCGGAATTAAAATCATAGAAGAGGTAAACACTCCACAAGATCGATAAAATCCCTTTTCTTCAAAAAAAGAAAAAACAAGACTAAAACCACCATTTTTCCCATTCTAACCTATTTTCTCTCCCGGAAAACACGTTTAATTTTATGCAGGTATCAATGCAGATACAGCATCTGATAGCACTGCAGTTATATCTGTTGAAAGCATATAGAAAAACGCAACGTATATAAATAAGGTCGTTATTTAGGATGAAAGCGAAGGTCCGGTGAGGACGCGAGATGTGGAACAACATAATCAGCTTAGAGGTGGTTATGTATTCCCAAGCAACTCACGGTGTGAGATGACATCTAGCTACTCCGGGCAGTCAATTAAAAAAGAAGGTTAAAAACTATAATAGGAGGAAGAAGGAAAATGGGAAAAAACATGAAAAATAAATTTATGTCCACGTTTGTGGTGCTTACCATGATACTTGCTGGTTTTATGGTAATGAATATCTATGATTTAGGTATTGTTGATACTGCAAAAGGGACAGTTGAAGACTCTGGAACAATTCCGGTAACATACATCTTATCAAACAACGGAAAGGTGAATCGATCAAGTAATCTTACCTGTGGAGAATGGGTTACATGGGCATTTCCAAATAATAATTTCACTAGAGGTGATGACTTTTTAGTTAAAGTTTGGAATGCAACTGGTACTCCAAAAGGTTGGGTAAATCTGGATGTAGAAAATGAAGAGGTTGATGATTACGGGAACTTGTATATTCAATTTAGAGTTCCAGGTTGGACCGAATTAAGTCAAAATCCAATAGGTACTTGGAATATTTCCTTATGGAAAGATAAATCAACAGATGTTTATGCAGGTTATCAAACTAATATTACTATTGGAAATCTTTACTATACAGAGATGTATTATAAAGGAGATATGATTGATCATCTAACATATAATTGGTCATATTCTCAAGCTGATTTCCAAGTAAAAATATACAATTGGACCGGATCGACACTTGAACTCCAAGACGGTACCGGTGATGAAGATTTTAACTGCACTCTATTCAAAGGTGACTTGTCAGTGGAAGAAACTTCTTCTAATGTTGCTGATGGTACCTGGGAAGTTGGTTTTCAGATAAACGAAGAGGATGTTACCATTCCAAACTATGAAGTATTCTACTGGTTGAATATAACAAAATATAACGGCGAAAATAATCACTTAACAAATATATCAGTTCCAGTACTACTCAACATGACTTTGAATGCACCATCTAATGCTGAATGGGGAGATAAAATTCAAGTTTCTGGTTATGTAACGGATGGAAATGGCGATGGAATATCCTCATACGATTTTCATGTCTATGCTCCAAGTAATCGTCCTGGTGGAGGATATCAGCGAGTAGCCTTTGATGATACAGATTTTTCAGGTTATTATGGTGCTGAAATCCAAACGGGATCTCTTGAAACTGGCTGTGCAGGTACCTGGTTTGTTGGTACATATGATTCAGATGATAATCCACCAAGAGTAAATATGACTGATGAAGCACCTCACATTCCAGGTTTTATACCATATGGATCATTTCAGGTTGCACCAAAAGATGATGTCACTGTCGATATTGAAACCTCATCTGATATTATAACTGGTTTTAATCAAACTATTAACATCTCAGTTAAAAATGAATCGTGGATGGACAATTTAGAATACCAAAGCATGTATGTTCATATAACTGGATTAACCGGTTGGAATGAAACCACACGATGGGAATATGATGATGAAGATATCGTACAAGTGATTGATGGATCTACATATTCACCATATGTGCCAAGCAATGAAAAATACGCATATTATGAATTTACATATCATTTTAATGAAACTGGTACTGCACAGGTTTGGGTAAGTCATGAGCAAAATATTACCGCAATAATGAATGATAGCTCTGGTGATTTCACTCATGATGGCGTGTCAGGTTTTTATACAATGAAATATGCACATGGAAATCTACAGCCGAATATGACTGGAATGAAATCATTCAGTGTGGTCGGTTCAGATGCGATGAACCTGGTGATAGATGGAACTATGGTGGATAGTGTTATCGTCAATGAAAATCAGGGGGCCATGACACAGGGTCAATGGATTAATGGGTCGGATACCTTTATCTTGAATGTATTTGGTGATACATCTTCTGATCGAATGAATGCAACCATTGAAATAAGTGGTTGTGGACTAGATTTCACCATTAAGGAAGACGATGCCGCTGATGCAGATGAATGTATCGCATATCCTGGTGCTGGAGGAAATCTAGATGGTCAATATACCGTTCGTATAGCACCAAAAATAGCAGGAACTTTGACCATTACAGCAACAAATGAGAGTTCAGATGAAACGGTTTCACAAGATTATACTGTAACGGGTCTTACTGGTACAGTTACTACCTCTGTAGGTGATGATTTGAAAATGACGGTGGGATCAACTGAGACCATTACGGTTGATGTGACAAATGGACAGTATTCAGAGGTTACCTTAACCTATTTTGATACCGATTGGACCAAGACGAACGCTGCCGCTTCAGTGATCAACAACACGCTTGGAGATGGAACTGAAGGAGAAGGACTCAATGGTGTATTCACCTTTGTCCCTGATGTCGATGATATTGAAAACCTGGGTTACATCGTAGTTGCCGCTAAAGCAGGTGGATCCAACTACATGTATGACATCATTGAGATCGAACCGATCTATGATCTGGAAATTGAACTGATCACTCCATCACTTACCAATGCCACACCGATCATTACTGTCGGTCTTG
>CAZQMI010000147.1:0-4817 GCA_964594475.1 uncultured Thermoplasmatales archaeon | reverse complement strand
TTTTGAAAGTGAATTTTTCTTTAGGATGCGTCAGGAAGGGAATTAACCCTGTTTTTCCTTGAACGTGAGCGGAACGAGCTATTGCATGGGATACAACAGGAGTTAAAATAAATATTAGTAGTAATAAAACAAAATATTTTATTGTTACCAATTGAAAACCAAATCGTAACATCAGCCCAAATAGTATGTTCATTGCTCCACCAGTATTTATCTTAGCACTGGCATGAAGTCGCATATACACATCAGGAAACCGATACAAACCCAAAGAGGCAATAGCCATTATCATACAACCAATAGAGATAATGATGTAAGATATGATTTCAAAAACATCCATTATTTATCCTCCTCATGACCGAGATATTTAGTATATGCAATCATGCCAACAAAATCTAAAAGAAGAAATGAAATGGCGATATCAAGAAAAAAGATATTTTCTGAATCAAGACTATACAAAGCAAGAATAATAATAAAAATGATGGAAATACTATTCAACGAAACCAGTCTATCCTGAATAGTGGGACCAATAATTAATCGATATGCTGAAAATATTGAAACACCTATTAAAAAATAAATAAAAATAATCATTTGAATAACGCTCCAATCATTTTATCCCAACTTTCAATACTTTTTTCTATCTTTTCAGCTGAATCCTCATCTGTAGATTTATAATAAGAGAAATGAACAAATAAATAAGATTCTCCCTTTTTATTTGCATCGTCAACATCAATGACAAGTGTTCCAGGGGTAAGAGTAATCAAATGAGAGATGAGAGTTAACTCAGCATCAGAACTTAAATTTACTTTGATCCTTACTATTTTTGGCTCGATATTTAATGTTAATACCTGATAAATCAATTCAACATTTGCAATGATTATTCTGAAAACTGCAGAAAAAATCAATGCAAACAAATGTTCAGTAGCAAAAAAATATTGCTTCAATGTTTTTCTTTTTCCTTCTATCGATGCAAGAGTTAATCTCGTGGCAATCAATCCTATCACTACGGATATTAAAAAACCTAATACTAAGAAAAATAATGAGAAATTAACCGTTAATAAGATCCAGAAAAGAAAAAGAAACGTAACCAATACGATTACATCTCTTTTATGTACTTTTCTTTTCTGAGTCATTATTGTACCTCCTCACATCTTTTCATTGTTTGACGTTAAAATTTTTATCAGTCTTTTACTTTTTGTATTGTAAATATACATCTACTATTTTAATTATTAAAATAATAATCATTAGAGATACTATCATATAATTACTAGCTGAATAAATGAGTATGACAATTGAAATTGTAATAGTTAAAAAGGATGTTATCAGTCTTAATTTTATATTATTATCTGCAATAACATCCATATTAATAAATATGATAATATATGAGTGTTTATTAAATTTTTCATCATGCATATTTTCTCTAATAATATGATACTTTATGAGTAAATATTAGAAAAAATTAAATATTGCATGTAATTACTAAATAAAGCGTATATTTAAAATAGGATCATACATGGAAATAAAAAACATTGCATTGTGGGTAATTGATGTTGATAGACGGTTAATCACCATTAAAGCATTTAAAAAGAAAAGAATACTTCATCCCTCTGATATTGCAAAAGAAAACAATAGATCCATTCAAAACATCTCAAGAGCCATTCATGAATTAGAACAAAAAGAAATTCTCAAAGCAATTGATAGTAAAATTACCTGGAAAAAATACATGTTAACCGACAAAGGAAAAAAAGTCCTCAATGAAATCGAAAACCTCTATCATTAAGTGATACCATGAAGATATTTTACGGAGCTGCAATACAAGGCGCAGAAAACAGAAAAAAACGATCTCATGTCCACCAATTTATCATAGATACCATAAAAAAACAAGGATATCAGGTATACACCGAACATACCACAGGGAAAACATATGAAGAAGCTATTGCAAAACTTGAAGAATCCATTGGTACCATGCCCAAAGACGATATCGAACGAAGAATCTATGTCCGAAATAAAATGATCGAAGGAGTTGAAAGTGATATCGCCGGAGCAGTCTTTGAGGTCTCAACACCAAGTCTGGGGACCGGAGTAGAAATCGCACATGCCTATCTTAGACCACGCATGGGTCTTTCAGAAATCCCAATCCTAGCGTTATATGAAAAGGATTATTGGCCAAATAAACTCTCTACCATGATCAGAGGACTATCAAAAAAAGAAGCACCCACCTTTGAAATAAAAGAATATTCAAATATTGATGAACTTGGAAACATAATTCAACAATTCTTCCAAAAATAGGTAACCGCAAAAACACCGAACCAATTAAGATGCCATAGCATTGTTTTTAACTATCACCATTTAATATTAATCATACAATATAATTTAAATACATCATTGTAACTTGTTTATTTATCTTCAATTAATACAAAATAAACCCATCTTTATTAGCAATTTACAAAAAACAATATAAATGATAAATCGATTATAATGAACAATAGAACGGGAGGAAACATATGAAAAGAAAAAATACATTAAGAATTGTAAGTATAGGAATCTGTTTTCTTTTTGTCATGCTCACGATTCCTTCATCTGTTGGCATCAATCAAACACAAACACGAAGCACAGATCATCAAACAGAACTCACTACTCAATTTCTCGGCGGCATTAGAGGAGGCATTCTACCCACCGCTGGTTTTATGATAAATAACATCGGCGATGAAGACGCAATCAACATACAGGCAACCTTCAACATCCAAGGTGAAACAAACGAAGAAATCACTTATACAGATACCTTTGAAGAATCACTACTCAAAGCAGGATGGTCCATCGTCAGATCAAAAATGTTTCCAGTCTTCGGCATTGGGCCAATAACTATCACTCTTGAAATCAATGCAGACAATGCAGAATCAATACAAAAAAACGCGAACGGATTCCAACTGGGATTTCGAAGTTATATCTTCGGATAACAATACAAAACCTATAATTTCAAAAACTGTTTGTTTATTAAAGAAAGGGTTGTTCTTTCAACCAATCAAAATCACTCTGATACAATCGCCGCATATCATGCAGATCAAACAAAAGCATGGCCAGCCGCTCCAGTCCAAGACCCCAAGCAAGAACCGGTGTCTTAATCCCAATAGGTTCGGTAACCTCGGGTCTAAAAATACCACTGCCGCCAAGCTCCATCCATTTATTATTAAAAAACACTTCCACTTCCATACTTGGCTCTGTATAAGGAAAATATGCAGGACGAAACCGTATCTTTTCAAACCCCATCCGTTTATAAATCTCTGCAAGAAGACCTTTTAGCTGCCTGAAATTTGCGTTTTCCTCATGAATAATACCTTCAATTTGGTAAAAAATAGGAAGATGTGTAGCATCAATGTTTTCCTTTCGAAAGACCTGACCAATGGAGAAAATCTTTGCCGGTGGCTGAGGATGCTCATAGAGATAGCGAATGGTATTAACAGTGGTATGCGTTCGCAACAGTGCTCTATAACCCTCCTGTTTTGAGAATGGATATTTCCACCCCGATGAATCAGTAATTCCCCCATCCTCATGAACCTTTGCCACAGTATCAACTAACTGTTCATCATCAATAGTTATTTCAGAAGGAACCTGACAATAAAAGGTATCCTGCATCTCCCTAGCAGGATGATCCTGTGGGATAAACAACATATCCATGTTCCAAAAACAGGATTCAACGAAATTACCTGAAATCTCCTCAAATCCAAGTTCCAAAAACATCTGACGAATCTTACCGATCAACATGGATAAAGGATGTGGTTTACCCCCATGTAAACTGGGTGCAAAGGTATGCACATCATATGGTCGAATCACTGCATCCTTCCATTCACCTTTTTTAATAATTGATGTGGTGATCTGAGAGATATCCTCCTGCAATGTGATTCCTTTTTTTACTAATTCCTCCCCTTTTTCAGTCAACTGAATGGACCCAGACACCACTTCTTTTTCTTTTACGATATTCTTGCGTGAAAGCAACGTCTGTTGATCCTTTGATTCGAGCTCACTATTGGGGTGTTTTTCAAGAAAATCAAGAAGCTGTTCATCAGCATCCACCCTATCGACCATCCGTTCTCCTTTCTCTGTAGCAACTAAGATGGTTTCACCATCTTGTTTGGTAATCGTTGCCCATCCCTTTTGTTTTAACCAGCCAATGGCAATAGGAATTTCCTTTTTCTCAAGAATATTGTATAAAGCTGAAATTTGTATCCTTCCATCCTGAGAAAGCATTGCCTTCAGTGCTCTCTTTTCAGGAAGACCCTCCATGAGATATTGTTTACCTTCTCTTCCGAGCGAAAAAACGGTTTTCACATGCTCTTCAACCTGCACCAGTTTTTTTGCCTGCAACCAGGATGATGCATTCATCACTTCGACTTCCTGGGTGAAATCACCAGATTCAAGCACTTGCTGAGGAGATGCTTTTCCCCCTAGCTCATCAAGTGTGACTAACACTTTTTTTTCATTTAATGATAATTCATCAATGATTTTGTCGTGTTGCATCAACGCAGTGAAATACAATCACACCCTAAATATATATCGATAATCCCTTATTACAAACATAAGTGTATAAACGAGATTAAAAAGAAAAATACAGTAAACTATGAAGATAGATTGATTCTATCGATTCATCTTACTTCGCTGCCGTTCATGACGTTTCAATACTTGTTCAACCGTCTTCATATCCCCAATTCCTAACGTAGTTTCAAAGGTCTTGGCGAGCATATCAGTTGTTGCCGTGCGATCATCAGACATGGATTTGTTTACAATCATTTTTCAGGTCCTATGTGGGATTAGAAGAACAACACTTT
>CAZQMI010000146.1:0-4838 GCA_964594475.1 uncultured Thermoplasmatales archaeon | reverse complement strand
TTGGTATTGCGCTGTCGTTGTACCAGTTGGTTGTTCCGTTGGTGTTTAACCATGCCACATCGTCTTGCCATGCGGTTCCTGTCCAATATTTTGCATCACTTGAGTTATAAATGGTGATGTTGATATGATCAATCCCTGAGAGCGCATCAGTAGCGGTACCAGTAATATTAGAATCAATAGTATCGCCGCTTTTGTAATACCCAGCATTAGCAGGAACTGAAACCTCTGAGTTTGGCTCAACAGTATCAATAGTGATCGTATTAGCATTGGTAATGGTTCCTAGACTCTCATTACCAGCCATAAAAATTCCTTCGTCACCGGCATCGTAATCGCCGTTTGAATTTACATCGTTTTTTGTTGGAATCTGCATGACAATAGTTCTCCCACTCGTGGGACCAGCTGAAATATTAACCGTAACATAAAATCGTAGACTCGAAGAGGATACACTCTGTGTTAAACCAGAAAGATCCCAACTGTTGCCTGCATCCCAGGTTGCATTTCCAAGGTTACTGTCCTCAGTACTCTGGAATCCTGCTGAGCTACCTTCCTCGGCCCAAAGAGTAACGGCGCTGATATCACCCGTGTCTTGAGCAGTTCCAGTATTTTGAAAAGTAATAGCATTTAACTGATCGAGATATACATTATTATTATCGACATCATCAACAATTGAATCGTTTGCTGGTTCCCAAGCATCAGCACCTCCTTGATATGTTTTTAACGTTGTCCAATCACTTGACCGAACACCGCTGCCTGTTTGTTCAGTTTGATCTGCAGGGGTTATTCCAGCCAATTTGGTATCGGCACCTTCATCATAGATATCATCTCCATCGCTATCTTCAAAAATAGTATCTGCAGATGCATTCCAATCATCTCCACCAACAGCATCAATATAACCAAGATTCCCCCATACTCCACTTCTTCCATCCGCTTCGATTACTGTACCTCCAGATAATGTTTTGCCAGAAAGTACCGTATCTCCACCATCTGAAATGGTAAAATCCATCACTAAAACATAGCTATCCGAAGCTTTCACATAGGTTGCAGCTGCATCATTATTTGTTAGGGAGGTAGAATTCACCGGAATTGCAAAAAAGGATGTCAAAACAACCATAATTCCGATAATAACCGATTTTATTTTTATCTCTCTCAAAATATGTTTTTCATCTTTCAAATACATCACCATCCGAAGCTATTTTATATGCTAATTCCTAATCGAAATATTGTATATAAGAATTTTGCTTTAATCAATTTTTTATTTAATAATATTTCTAAAAAATATGTTAATTTAGATATCAATTTACCATCAATTAATAAAAATTATGATTTTTTACTATCATCTTTAATTGATATATTAAAGTAAATTATCAATATTATTTAGAGTTATTTCTCTTATACAAAAATTATGAAAGGAAAAAACATTCATTAATTTACAAAAATAATTTAAGTAAATTGAAGGTATTTTGAAGTTTTTTATAAATATAATGACCTTAATTCATAACATGGGCATAATATATTATGCTCACCAATATCTCTCTTGAGGAATATACCTCACCTCTGAAGCAAACACAGCATGGGCAACCCCATTTTTCTCTCGGGGCTGCCTTTGCACACCCTTTTCAATGATTTTTTAAATATGAAATTATGGGAAATATTTATTTAATAAGGAACATATAATAAAAAAGTGATACATTGAATAAATGTTCCTGCATTATCACATTATTCATATTTCTCCTCGTATTGTCAACTTTTTCAAAAGGTTTTATTGTACATTATACTAATTCCTCGAATCCACAAACACCCAACTGCCCAATTTCTCCGATACACCCACAGGATGACGCCCTTCATGAAAGCCGAGAAATTCCATCAATGGAATGGTGGTATTTTGATGCTGTATTTAATCAGAATTATGGAATCCATATAGGATGTAAGATCATCACCATAGGTAACTGGGGATTCGTTCGACAACTCATTAATGTATACTATGAATCTGAAGTGATCAAAAAAGCATATATTACAAGACCGCTCAATCAATATACCATTTCTACCCAATACCCCCATATTGCTTATCAAGGCCAAGATATCATCTCCTTTGACAAAAAAACATATGAAAAAACTGGACAATGGATCTACACCATCGATCAACAACTAGAAGATCTTTCTGTTCATCTTACCTTCACCGGCCAAACCAAGGGATTCAAATATGAAACCTCACACGAAGGATGGACCGTTGCCCTCCCACAAGCTCATGTCACTGGCAGACTCAAAATTGAAAATGACACTATTGAAGTTAATGGTACCGGATATCATGATCATAATTGGAATTTCTCCCTTAGCACCGGGATCAGAGGAACAGGTTGGTACTGGGGAAAAGTAAGAAGTCAACATTACACCATCACTTGGGCAAAAATAATGAAAACACCATTTGCTGATAACACCTTGATAGAAAACCTCAGTGTCATCAATACCCTTCATGAAGGCTATACATTCATTCATCCCGACCATGTTACCTTCACTGCAGAAGATCTTATATATACATATGGACGATTCATTCCAACCACTTTTAATTTGAATATACAGCAAGATAATATTGACGTTAATGTTACCTTCACTGCAATCTCTGTTCAACGAACTCCACCAGATTTTCTAACCCTTCATTATTATCGATATTTCATGAATCTGAATGGATATATCAAAGTCGGTGAACAAACAGATTATCTTAACAACAAAGTACACATCGTTGAATTCATTCGATTTATATAAACCAATAGAAAATTTTTATATTAATTATTACGTTTAATAAAAAAAGGACTAATTTATTCAATTGAAATGATTTTAGAAGGGAGAATCTAATACAGAAAAATCAACATGTTAGTTTTAGGAATAATGCTGACCATAACACTTACAATGGTCAGTTGCACTAAACAATGTATCACACTATGTTATAATCCTCTTTCTTTCCCCACAAAAATAGCGTATCATCTCTTCATTTTATCAATTCATCCAACAAATCATGCACTACGATCCATCGCTTGACAACTGGTGTGATTATTACTTACCATTTCCCATACTGACAAGATAAACTAAAAATCCAAAGTTCCATTTCATCAAATGAAACATCGCCCTGCTCAGTATAGGCATAGACCTGGAGTACATGCCTTCCTAAAAACGGAAAGTGTTTTCCTTGAAATTCCCAGTCAAATGGTTCTTTTGATACACTTACCATGAAGTCTCCATCAACACAATAAATCACCCGATCAATAGAATCCTCCGTAGTAATATCAATAGATACCATCGGTCGACCAATGACAACCGTCATCCCTCTATATCCCATATACCACTGTTTTCCTAAATGTAACGACATCAATGGAACATCAAAAAAATATGCCTTTGCCTCTGAGGGACTGGTAAAGGTCACTTGAATAGGAATGTGCTCCCGAGCAAATTCAGCAGTAATTGCACACATTGCTTTTGTTGCCTTAGTCAAATAGGTCCAGTTCAAATGATCAGGTGTATCACCGGGAGTATTCGCCCAAGGATGACCATCACGATGCGCAATCCACACTCCATCATAACCATAATCAATGAATGCTTGATGATCCGCACCAATATAATTCGGCCTGGTTTCAACAGAGATATTTGTATAAGGATAATATTTTTCGGCATACACTTGTGCGTTTTCACCGATCCACCAGGACCGAGAAGGACAATGAAAGCGTAACAAGTTACCCCCCTTCTTTGAATTTGCGTATCCGATCATATCCAAATTTAATACTGCATAAATTTTATCCCCATTAAGATATGCGTCACGAGCATAACAAAAGCTTCCATAGGTTCCTACCTCCTCACCTGAGAAGGCAATAAAACGGATGGTATGATTAAATGAATGTTCCTTCATCACTGATGCAGCAGCCATCAATCCTACCACACCACTCGCATCATCATCAGCACCCAATGAACCTGGTGTACAATCATAATGACCACTGAGAATGATTTCAGCTTCTGAACTCGGATCCGATCCAGGAAGCGTTGCCACGATATTTCGACTCGAAAACCCTTCACATTCCCAGTGATGAAACTTGGTTTCCAGCCCCATTGATACAAAAGTATTATAGATCCAATCTCCTGCCCGGGAACAATTCTCTGAACCCGTGTAACGGGGTCCAAACGAAAGTAATGAATTCATGAAAGAATTAACGAGTGAATAATTGATTTGTTTAATCATATCAACAATTTGCAGATAACTCCCATTAGATTGCTCTATTGACTTTTTTTCTCCAAAAGCGATTACAGTTGTCGAAAAGATCACAACGACAATAATAAGGAGGGTAAGTATTTTTGATTTCATAATATCCTCAATCTCGATTATATAATATTATAAATGAAATATATAAATATAACTTAAATTGTTCATTTCTCTGTTTAATCAATGCTATAATTAATCAATCAAAATACGAACTATGATCGATTCCATCAAGAAACTTTGATAAATAGAATCAAAAAAATTTCTCACTGTAAAACTTTTATAGTATACAAAAAAAATTGTAAGCTTGACTGATGAGAAGAATACAATTTAGCAGAAGAGATATCAGGTAAAAAATCGGTTTTTATATCTAGTTCTTAATCTGAAGATTGCTTACAATAAATATCGATAAATACTATTTTCAACCGATAACGATATCTCAATAAATGATTCGTTCCAAAATCAAAAATAAAAAGTAAAAAATTAAAATCATTAACGTCACTCCCAAAAAATGCTTTTAAATAATAATAATTTTTTAAAAAGTGGGCCTGCTGAGAGGCAAACGGTTCAACAGGAGAAAAATAAGTTAAAACTTTTG
>CAZQMI010000145.1:3812-4854 GCA_964594475.1 uncultured Thermoplasmatales archaeon | reverse complement strand
TTCCAGCAGCAATTAACCGATTTTTGAAATAAACCCGTAAGGTATGAATATGTCTTTGATGAATATCTGTTGATTTATCCCGTTCATCATACCCCGATTTTCTCAGTAATCGATTCCAAGATTGTTGAGCTGTGGTATAACCAAAAGGAAAAATGAGCCGGTCATCATTCTTTTTGTTTTTCCGATATGTTTTTTTATTTGCAAATTCAAGGTATTCTGGTTTTTCCTTTTCCCATTCAAGCAATGACTCCCATGTTTCCGATGAAATAAAAGTAATTCGAGGCATACCCGTTTTTGTGATTGTCGCTGGAATATATACCTTGATTGGGAATGTGATCCTTTCATTACGTTGCATTTCTTTAAACGCTGGAATATCACTTTTTTCTAGTTGTAATACTTCTCTGATACGACATCCACTACTGGATAAAAAAAGAAATAAGGCTCGATCTCTGATATTACCATGACTCAGGATTTTCTTTAAAATCTGTTGTGTCGGTATTATATCCAGTGTTTTTACTTTTCTTCTTAAGTTTCCTGTAGTTGCTTTAATGATTAATGGATCGAGTATTATTCGTTGAAACATTAAAAAATTCTTCAGGGTGTTTAATTTATTTGATCTGGTGCATGGTGCTTGATATTTGATATGATTTGCATAATCTTTGAAGTCTTTATCATAATCCCGTTTTGATTTTACATATTCTTCTGCTGGTGTATCTATGAATTTTACAAAAAAATCTTTGAGATGTGATCTATTCTGCCTTATGGTCCGGTCCACTTCATAGTTATTGTGGAGGTATTCTTCGATAAGGTCCATTTTGGTTCCCCATATACCATAATGCAATGTATATACAAATACTTATCGGTCAATAAAATAAAGTATATGGATATGTATCAGTTAGATTAACCAATAATGTATCAATTGTTTTCTTCTGTGAGAAAAATGATAAATAGATTTGATTGGTTTGAAAAAAAATCCTTATCTTAAATTTTGGGCATGATGAGATTCATTGTGGTCTACAGATATTTTTATTTTCAATGATAG
>CAZQMI010000145.1:0-3802 GCA_964594475.1 uncultured Thermoplasmatales archaeon | reverse complement strand
TCATGGTCGCATCGCGGTAAAAAACCTTACAACCAGATTCAAGGATTTCAAAGCGTACTACATCGCTTGATAGCTTTCTTAAACTCCCCATGTTTAAAGCCTCCGCCTAAATTCTATTAATCATTTTATCATAAAGGTGATTATTAATGTTGCTGTGCAGGTATATATGTATTTGTATTTTTTTTAGATCAAGCGTTATCTTCAAAATAGCATAAGTAAAACAAATCAATGATTGCCCATTAACCAGTTTCCTAAGCCCTCATAATGAAAAAAAACCATTGTTTTTTAGAGGAATGTAGGATTCTTCGTAAATATGGTTTTTTATATAAAACGTTGCTTGTTCTATTGAGATTATCTCAGGAGAGGTGAAGAAGAATGATACGGAAAAAGAAACAATGGAAATGCAGTATGTGTGGCAATGTCAATGAGGGATATTATCTTAATTGTATGAACTGTGCTTCTTATCGAACCAAAGAAATAAACATCAACTATTTTGTTCAACCATTGTAAAAGAAATGGTATTAAAAGAGGAGAAAGAGAATCACTCTACTACTGGATCTTATTGTCATTATTGAATATGAGAAAAAGGAAAGAATGATACAAAAAAAATATCATTCAATATCCTTTATCTATCGGAGGAAGTATTGTTATTTTTCCTGGATGTTTATAAAGAGCGTGCCAAATAAGGTCGCTTTGTATTGTTTTATTTCTGACCCAACCGTTACCGTGATGTCTACTGATCCGATACCGAAGCAATACAGTAGATAGATATATTTGAACCCATACGTTTTCTCAATCAATCCATCCGCATGACCACCGAAGAAAATAGCTCCTTCAACATCAATACTCCACTGGACCTTACTATCACTGAACACTTTCGCTGACAGCACTAAACCTGCCTGAATATCAGAGATTTCAATATCATCATCTTCATTTTCATCATCTGGATCATCCTTATGATATTCAACGACTTCAATAAGCACTGAATCAGATATTGAGACATCCTTAGCATCAACCACGGTTAATGAAACAATGTATTTCCCAGCAGAATCAAAAATATGCGTCGGTGTTGGAAGAGCACTTCTCGTAAGATCATCAAAAACCCATTCATATTCATAGGGTGGTGTCCCCCCAGCAACAGAAGCTGAAAACAAGAAAGGCTCATTGGTCATAGTTTGGAATCGATCAGATTCACCGTCATTGATCTGTAGTGTTAATGGTTCCTCCTCAACATGGGAGACGATAACGGTAACCGTTGCCCAGTCATACATAAAATTGGCATATAATCCAGGGATGCCATGGGAATCAACCATCAGGGAAACTTCATAGACACCGGGTTCCTCAAACACATGAGCAGTGACTCTATTGGAACTGAAATGCCCATCACCAAAATCCCAAAGATATTGCATATGCAATCGCTTTGGTTGTTGACAACATTCTCCATAGGTATACGCCCAACTCTCCGATGCATCAAACATCACTGGTTCACCAACCTTTACCTCAATCATGGAATCTGTGCTCATCGACCACACGGGTTCAGTGATTTCTGCATGAATACCGATCCATGGTTCCACATCGACATTGCCAAACACTTTCACGCCCATTCCATCTGCAACTGCACCATCATCCATAATTCCACCTTGTGGACCTGATGGTCGACCCCACCAATTCAGTTCCGCATCCACCATTTCCTTAGTAAATGAATTCACTCCTATGGTATCAGTCAAACAGTCTTGTTGGAACTTGTTACAACGTAGGGTGATTCCAGATAGTCTATTCTGGATGATGATAGCAGCATTGCTTGTGGGACTGTACTCAAGATATTTGATCGTAACATCATCAACTTTTATGGTTTCTGTTCCCCGGATAATAGCTGATTCACCAATGGGAAAACATCCATAGCTTCCCATTTGGGTAATACCGGTGTTATCACAACAGGGAATATCATCAATACTGATGTCCTCATCATAAATTCCCGGGTTAACATATGCTGTTCCCCCAGTATCTAACCAGTCCAATGCAATCTGTTTATATTTGAAATGATCGATCCACCAACCCGGTGTGTCGCTGTTAAAGCTGTTATCAATCCATACCTCATCCTGACAATCCGTTAGTCGATAATATTGATAATGCGTTGGTTCTTTGTTGCATCCTTTATCCCGTGCATAATAAAGCAGTTTGAAACACCCTTCATCACAGATCTGAAATTCAATGTCCATCTCACCTGGATTCTTGTTTAAATCTAAATCTCCATCATCATATATGGTGACATCATCGATGAGGATATCATAGCATCCATCGCAATCAACATCCTCCCATATTTCATAATGGATTAATCTCACTCCTCTCGCCCATTGGTGTTCATCCCGAGCGGATAAATAAATAGTGGTACAGGGTTGCATATACCAGAGATTCTCTGTTTGATCATAAAACAAACAATCACCTTCATGATCCTTTGTGGTCACTGGTGGGATGTTATCACAGCGTGAATCTGAATCTTCTGCCATGGAGCCCGGAAGAAAAAGAAGCACATTGAGAATCAACACTGCTGTAATGGTAAAAAGTATCAGCTTCTTCTTTAAAGTATTATTCGATATCATTTTTTTCCCTCTTTTTTATCCTTTCTTGTTTGATGTGAAAATCGTTGCTGTAAAACGTTGGCACCTTTATTCAATAATTGATGAAAGAACAACCTATAAATCATCGATGTTTTGATGCAACGATGATACTTTTGCATCTTTGCGATGTGCCTGAGCAACGGCCTCCTCCTTATTTCATCAAACCTTGCTATATAATATAACAGATATCTAATATAAAAACATATGTTCACAATTTTTGTTTTATATTTTATTTTTAGTTGAAAAATCAATAGTGCAATTGATAGGAAATTAAAGCAGAAAACCTCAATTATTTTTTGTAAATGATATTTTCTATGGATAGTAAAAGTTTCATTTCGTTAAATACTTCTATCTTTTCTGAATCCATGATACCCACTTTTTTACTTTTGGATGTGTTTGCAATTCATCAATTGACATGTGTTTGAGTTCATTATGGGTAAAAAAGGAATGAATCTGTTTATGACAAGATCGGCAAATCAAAATGATTTCAGCATCCTTCCACTTACCATGATATTTTTGCTTTGGAACAAGATGATGTCGAGTTGGTGGACCGGTTTGAAACTTTCCTTTCCGATGATCAAATCTTCTTTTACAAATTTGGCAATATTGATCTAACTCTTTGCTCATCTTTTGGTCACTACTGTACTATACATTTATCATCTTTTTTGTAGTTCATCTTAATTAAATAATATGTTTTTTGAGCAATCAATATTTCAATGTTTATAACAATTTGTTCATAATTTAAAAAATATATCCTAAAAAATTTGTAAAATATAAAAAATATTATAAAGTAAAATGTGTTATATAAGGTAAGAGGGAACGAATTGATATGTCCATTTTTTAAGTCATATATGAGACAATGTTATGAAAATTTTGGTAAAGTCATTGATATCAAAAGTATTGATACCTGTCAATTTGAGCATGGATACAAAAACTGCATTTTTTATAAAATGCTTTCTCAACCAAAAAATAAACAATGCAAACACATGAAACACTGTAGTCAATTCGCCGTTCAAACCATCATTGGGTTACCACTAGAAGAAATACGGCTACAATGCGAAACATTCTGCCTCAATTCTGCCCATAGACCACACTGTACCATATATCAATTATTAGAACAAGGGAAAACGATACCAATGGGAATGCTTCCCAATGGGAAAACAATATCGTTAAAAGAAAAACCA
>CAZQMI010000144.1:0-4935 GCA_964594475.1 uncultured Thermoplasmatales archaeon | reverse complement strand
CATAAGCTAGAAACATTTTAATCCAAATAACAGAAAAAAAATAAAAAAAGAAAGGAAATAATCCTTACTTTTTCTTCTTATCGTCTTTGACTTCGAAATCAGCATCAATGGTATCATCATCACCAGTGGGATGCCCCTCCCAGGTCTCACCACTTCCGCCACCTGATTGCTCACCCGCTGCTTGCTGCTGTTGCTGTGCTTGCTGGGCTGCTTGTTGATAAATCTTAGTAGAAACCTCTTGGATCACCTTCTGCAAGGCCTCCGTTTCCTCCTTTATCTTTTCGATATCATCACCGGAAAGTGCCTCACGCAATGGCTTTATCGCATCCTCAATCTTTTTCTTATCATCATCAGTGATCTTATCCTTTAGATCCTCCATGGTTTTCTCTGCGGTGTTGATCAAGGTCTCTGCATTATTTCTTGTTTCCACTTTTTCCTTTCGTTTCTTATCCTCTTCAGCGTGTTCTTCTGCTTCCTTTTTCATTTTCTCGATTTCTTCATCAGCAAGCTTTGTTGAACCCGTGATTCGAATGGATTGCTCCTTACCCGTTCCTTTATCCTTAGCAGATACCTGCAGGATACCATCAGCATCAATATCAAAAGTTACCTCGATCTGAGGAATCCCCCGAGGTGCAGGTGGAATACCATCAAGATGAAAACGACCAAGACTTTTATTATCAGCAGCCATCGGCCGTTCCCCTTGGAGTACGTTAATATCAACACTAGTCTGATTATCCGCTGCCGTTGAAAAAATCTTACTTTTCTTGGCAGGAACTGTGGTATTACGAGGAATCAGCTCAGTTGCCACTCCGCCCAATGTTTCAATACTCAACGTTAAAGGAGTAACATCTAAAAGCACGATGTCCTTTTCCACATCTCCAGAAAGTACACCACCCTGAATCGCAGCACCAATAGCTACACACTCCATGGGATCCACATTACGCTTTGGTTTCTTACCAAATATTTCTTCCACCTTTTTTCGCACAAACGGGATCCGGGTGGTGCCACCAACCAGCACGATATGATCGATATCAGCTGGTTTCAACTTAGCATCCTTCAATGCTTGTTTGCAGGGTTTCGCAGTTTTTTCCACTAACGGACCGACGATTTCTTCGAATTTGGCACGAGTCAGTTTCAATTCAAGATGCTTTGGTTCATTATCTACCACGGTGATATAGGGAAGATTAATATCAGTTTGTAGTTTGGAAGACAGTTCCATTTTTGCTTCTTCAGCTGCTTCCAATAGCCGCTGAAGTGATTTCGGATCTTTTCTCAGGTCGACATCATGGTCCTTTTTGAACCGTTCAGCAAAATAATCAACAAGGGCTTGATCCATATCAGATCCACCAAGCTGAGTATCTCCATTGGTCGATTTCACCTCAAAGACACCTTCACCGACCTCCATCAGTGTGATATCAAAGGTTCCACCACCAAAATCATATACAGCAATGGTATGATCACCTTCCTTATCAAGACCATAGGCAAGAGATGCAGCGGTAGGTTCATTGATGATACGTTTCACCTTGATACCAGCGATATCACCGGCATCCTTTGTTGCCTGTCGTTGATCATCATTGAAATACGCAGGAACTGTGATCACGGCTTCCGTTACCTTTTCACCCAGGAAATCCTCAGCATCCTGCTTAATCTTCTGCAAGATAAAGGCACTAATTTGTTCTGGACTATATGATTTACCGTGTAGTTTGACCTTTTCACCGGTCCCCATCTTTCGTTTAATCCGATGCACCGTTCCCTCAGGATTAGTCACCGCTTGTCTCTTGGCTGGTTCACCAACCAATCGTTCACCATCCTTGGTAAAGGCTACAATGGATGGGAAATACGTTTGTCCCTCTGCACTCTTAATGATGGTTGGTTTTCCACCTTCCATCACCGCTACTTCTGAATTCGTTGTTCCTAAATCTATTCCAATAATTTTACTCATAGATTGTATACCTCCAATCAGTTCTCTTTCTTTTTTGATACAATAACATGGGAAGGTCGCACCACTTTGTCATCGACCATATACCCTTTTTTGATCTCCTCGATCACCATATTTTCCTCACAATCATCTTTTTCAATAGTGGTCACTGCATGATGATGTTGATGATTAAATGGTTTTCCCACACACTCAATGGAACAAATATTTTCTTGATCAAAGAACTGTTCAATCTGTTTTAAAATCAACCGCAGTCCTTCCTTTGGTCGTTCATCATCAAGTGCCTTTAATAATAATTCCTTAAGATCAATTAACTCTGAAATATATTTTGTTTTACTATCAAGCTTGATTTGACAGTGTTCCTTTTCCATTCGTTTCTGATAATTCTCAAAATCTGCATAACTCCGAAGCAACTTATCCTTCTTCTCTTTCAATTCCGCCTGTAATTGTTCAATATGAGATTCCAATTCTTTGATTTTCTTTTGATCCTTAGTTAACTTTTCCTTCTTTTTTTCATTGGAATCATCATCTGTTTTATCTTTTTTCTTCTTTTTAGTTGTCATGATTACCATCTTTCCCTGTGGCAGCGACGTTTTGAACTAATAAAATGAAAAAGAAAAGAAAAAAAGAAATGATGATCTTTACATCATTCCTGGTGGCATTCCGCCCATTCCGCCGGCGCCTGGTGGCATTCCACCACCACCTGCATCTCCACCGCCGCCTTTAGATGCGATGACATCGTCAATGCGGAGGATCATGGTGGCTGCTTCTGAAGCGGCTTCAACCTCTTGAAGGCTTACTCGTAGTGGTTCAATGACATTCATTTTCATCATATCATCCACTTTGCCATCAAGGACATTGATACCAGCGTATTTCTTGCCTTTGCTATGCGCATTTCGTATCTCAAGCATCATATCAATAGGGTCAAGACCAGCGTTTTCAGAAAGTGTTTTGGGAACGATTTCAATGGCATCAGCAAATGCTTCAATGGCCATTTGCTCTCGCCCACCAACGGATGGTGCATATTCTCTAAGAGCCATAGCAATAGCAATAGCAGCTGATCCGCCACCAGCAGTCATCTTTCCATCTTCAAGAGCCACACGAACGACAGATAATGCATCATGCATGGCTCGTTCCAGTTCATCAGTCACATGTTCTGTGGTTCCACGGATGAGAATGGAGACTGCCTTTGGATTTTTGCAATCAGTGACAAAGGTCATTTTATCATCACCGATCTTTCGTTCCTCGATATGGCCTGCTTTACCAAGATCAGAACTGCTGAGATCATCAAGGTTTGAAATAATCTTTGCACCAGTTGCTTTCGCAAGTTTTTCCATATCGCTCTTCTTAGCTCGGCGAACGGTGTAAATTCCTTTTTTAGCAAGGAAATGCTGTGCGATATCATCAACTCCTTTCTGACAGATCAAGACATTGGCACCACTGTCAACAATCTTATCTACCATTTTACGAATCATTCCTTCTTCTTCATCAAGGAATGCTTGAAGTTGAGTTGGATCCTGAATTTGAATACGTGCATCAACTTCGGTTTTCTTAACTTCAAGGGCTGCATTTACCAGTGCAATCTTTGCGTTTTTTACTGTATTTGGCATCCCTTCATGGACTCGTTCTTTATCAAGAATAAGGCCATTGATGATTTTGGTGTTTGCAATACCGCCGCCTTGTTTTTTCTGAATTTGAATGTTATCAAGGTCCACAACGGTTTTTTTACCGCGTTTTTCTGCGATCTTAGTTACTGCATCTACCACGACATCAGCAAGTAGGTCTTTTTCAGAGCTAGCTCCTTTACTTGCCATTGAGGTTTTTGCAATATTTACTAGTGTTTTTTTATCATCTGGTTTGATATCAACCGCGAGTTTATTCAGAGTTTCCACTGCTTTTTTTGCTGCCAATTGGTATCCAGAGCTGATCACGGTTGGATGAATGTTTTGATCAAGAAGTTCACTAGATGCTTTTAACAGTTCACCAGTGAGCACCACTGCAGTAGTGGTTCCATCGCCGCATTCCTCATCTTGAGATTTTGCAACTTCCACAATCATTTTTGCAGATGGGTGTTCTACATCGATTTCTTTGAGAATGGTTGCACCGTCATTGGTGATGACCACATCACCCATGGAATCAACAAGCATCTTGTCCATGCCTTTTGGTCCAAGGGTTGATTTAACAGCATCTGAGATCGCTCGGGCTGCTGCAATGTTATTTGATTGAGCATCTTTTCCTCGATCTCGTTTTGTTCCTTCTTTCAGGACTATTATTGGTTGTTGTCCTTGTCCACTTAACATAATTTTTTTACCTCCGTTTGATTATATTTTACAATAATTTAATTAGCGCAATACAACCACTCCTATATAAGATTATCGTTTCATGCAGTAGTTCCGAAGGTCGTTACCAATTTATGAAATTGGCTAAAAATAATGGAAATAGCACTAGGCAACAATGAGTATTTCATAAAACTTTGGTAGAAAATAAAAATATTACTTAGAAAAAATAAATAAAAAACATAGATTCATTTCATATAGGACCGTTCCCCCGTCCTAATATCTCTTTCGCTTCTTCCATGCAGATAACAAAATCTTTCGCAGTTCATCAGTATCTTTTGCATTTATCCATTCCTTGCTAAAATCGATCTGATCAGCGATTTGAACTATCCACATCAGTGCGTGCATGTAAAAATTCTTTTGTTCATTAGTTGACACCACCACAAAGAAGGCATGAAATGGTGGTTCATCATCAAACAACATAATTCCTTTTTTACTTCTGATGATTACGAATTCAAATTTGTCACGACCCTCAATAATATTAGATAAAATAGCAATTCCTGGATGAATCATGACATTTGAATCCTTTTCTCTGTTCTTTATCAGTTTAAATAATTTATTTTTATTGATATTCAATTTATCGGATAGTCTTTTTGCGATCAATAACAACATATCATCGGACTGATTATATTTTAACACATCAATAATCTCACAATTTTCCAA
>CAZQMI010000143.1:0-4935 GCA_964594475.1 uncultured Thermoplasmatales archaeon | reverse complement strand
GATAATCTTATGATATCTGGCTTTGGTGATATCAAACTCTTCACCGATACCCGTACCAATCGCTGTAATCAAGGCGAGAATCTCCCTATTTTTCAAAATCTTATCCATCCGGGCTTTTTCCACGTTTAAAATCTTACCACGCAAGGGTAAAATCGCCTGGAAATCCTTATCGCGACCTTGTTTCGCACTTCCACCAGCACTATCACCCTCCACAATATACAATTCGGATTTCGTCGGATCCCTAGTAGCACAATCTGCTAGTTTTCCTGGAAGCGCGGTTGATTCAAGCAGCCCCTTTCTACGGGTTAACTCACGAGCTTTCCGCGCGGCATCACGAGCTCTACTCGCCGTAATTGCCTTTTCTAAGATAATCTTGGAAACGGAAGGGTTTTCCTCAAAAAATTCACTGAGTTTTTCATTGGTAAGCCGTTCAACGATTCCACGCACTTCAGAATTACCAAGTTTTGTCTTTGTTTGCCCTTCGAACTGAGGACTTTTTACTTTACAGGATATAACCGTGGTGATTCCCTCACGGCAATCCTCACCTTTCAAACTAAATTCTTCACTTTTAAACAACTTATTTTTTTTCCCATAATCATTCAATACCCTGGTCAATGCTGATTTAAACCCAGAAAGATGTGTGCCTCCTTCATGGGTATTTATGTTATTTGCAAAGGTGAAAATGTTTTCCGTATAGCCATCAGTATACTGAATGGACAATTCAACCTCCACATCATCACGTTCAGCACTGACATAAATAGGATCAGGATGAAGGGGTGATTTATTCCGATTGATATAACGAACGAACTCTTTAATTCCTCCATCAAACTTAAACGAAACCTGCTTTTCTTCTCGTTGATCGACCACGTTGATTTGTAGCCCTGCATTTAAAAAGGCAAGTTCCTTTAATCGTGTCTCAATAGTTGAAAATTTAAAGGTGGTTGTTTCAAAAATCTCGGGATCTGGAAGAAAGGTCACTGTTGTTCCTGTTTGATCGGTTTTTTCAATTTCTTCAAGTGGTTTAACAGGCAGACCGTGATCATATTTTTGATGATACTTCACTCCATTGCGACAGACCGTTGCCTCCAACCATTTAGAGAGTGCATTGACAACAGAAACACCTACTCCATGAAGCCCACCGGAAACCTTGTAGGAATCACGATCGAATTTCCCTCCGGCATGAAGTGTGGTCATTACCAGTTCAACGCCGGTTTTCTTGTACTTCTCATGAACCGTAACTGGTATTCCACGTCCATCATCAGAAACGGTGACCGATCCATCCTTGTTCAACGAAACATCCACCTGACTACAATACCCTGCAAGTGCTTCATCAATGGCATTATCAACCACTTCATAAACGAGATGATGCAATCCTCTTTCATCTGTACTTCCAATATACATCGCAGGGTTTTGTTTAACGGCCTTTAACCCTTCCAATACCTTAATAGAACTGGTATCGTACTTTCCATTATCACGGCTCTTTGCATTGCTCATACGCATTCACTTCTCGATAAAATAATTAGCATCACTGTACTTTACATTTTGACCATATTATTTAGCTACGCTCTTATCCCATCTCCAGGAGTAAATTAGAGTAATACTCATATCCATTCAACCCTAATAAAGATTACTATTACCACTTAGTTTTTTCTCGATAATTAGACAAGTTTTAATAACCGAAAAATGATTACAATATATAGGAAGATTGGGTGAGGAGTGATAGCTATCTTAGTATATCACGGGATTCATGTAATCCATAAGATGTTATACTCATCATATTATTATTGATTTCACTAAGTCAAGCAACAATAAACCCGTGATATCTCTATCGGTCATCGCTCAAAAAATTGAACAAATCCAAAGGATATCATGATTGTCACTACTGATTTACATATTCATTCCCCCTATGCAAAAACAATGGAGCACCCCGTTAGTTTTAAAAAACTTTCTGAAAATGCAAAGATCAAAGGAATAGATATTCTCGGAACTGGAGATTGTCTACATCCATTATGGTTTGAAGAGATTAAAGCACTTGACAGCATCGATGAAGGAACCTTCAGTTTCAACGACATCATTTTTGTTCTTACCTCTGAACTAGAAACCATTGATCATGTTCACCATTTGCTTTTTTTCCCCAGTATCAGTTCCCTTGAGGATTTCAAAGAACGAATTATTCCCAACACCGAAGATATATATCATAAAGGACGACCAACAGTATCATTGTCTAGCGATCTACTTGCCTTTTATGCAAAAGAAGTAGATGCACTCATTGGCCCCGCTCATATCTTTGATGCCACTACCGGTCTTTATTCTAAATATTCATCTGTTTTCTCCTGCTACAAAGATATGGCTCCATTCATTTCATTTGTTGAACTTGGTCTCGGTGCAGATACCCATCTTGCAGATACCATCGAGGAATTGCATCCTCTCACATTTCTCACAAACTCAGATACCCATAATCCACACCCTCTGAGATTGGGAAGAGAATTCACACAGTTTCGCGTTCAACATCCAATTTTTTCAGATCTTAAGAAGGCGATTCATAGGAACCACGGAAACAAACCTATTCTGAACGTGGGATTTCCTCCTGAAGAAGGAAAATATTATGCCTCAGCATGTGCCCGCTGTCACCAACCATACTTATATCATCAAGCTAGAAAACGACACTGGAAATGCGCGTGTGGATCCCATATAAAAAAAGGAATAAAAGATATCATCCAGGAAAAAGCTACCTATCCTCATCCTCAACATCCCTATCATCGACCATTATATCTTTCTGTTCTTCCATTGCACGAAATCATTACCAGAACACTGAATGAACAAAACCCCTTTACCGACATCGTTACCCATTGTTATCAGCAGCTTATTTCTACTTTTGGAAATGAAATCTCCATTCTATTGGACACTCCGATTGAAGATATTTCAAAAGTGACCACACCTGCAATTACTGAAGCGATTAATGCCTTTCGTAATGCAACCATTTTTTTCAATCCCGGTGGAGGTGGAAGCTATGGATCATTTTCTGTTCCCTGGGAAAAAGATAAAATAGATATTTCCCTCAAAGAATATAGACAATTAAGGTTGAATTCTTTTAGTTCTTGAAAATGTCAATTTATTATGTTGAAGACACAAAAACGAAAATATAATTATATCTCATTACTATCACTGAAGAGGACTAAAAAAATGGATTACAAAAAGGCCAAAAAGGAAATCAAACAACTCCTTGGCTCAGGAAAAAATGGGTTAGTACAAGTGGTTAATTATCTGTATGAGCATGCTGACTACTATGACTGGATCGGTATTTATCTGATCAAAGACAATACCTTAGTCCTTGGCCCCTGGATAGGAAAACAAGCAACGGAACACACAAGCATTCCCATAGGAAAAGGAATTTGTGGAGCGGCAGCACAAAGTGGAAAAACGGAGATAATTGCCAATGTCAATAAAGACAACCGTTATTTAGCATGTTTTATCAGCACGAAATCAGAAATCGTGGTCCCCATCAAAAAACATAATAAAATCATTGGAGAAATCGATATAGACTCAGATACAACAGATGTGTTCACCACTCAGGATAAGGTTTTTTTAGAAGATATTGCAGATATGCTGAGCGAACATATCTGCATGAATTCGTAATTGTTTTCAGCACTCAAGATCCTCATCATCGCTTCAAAGAAGCTCAGCAAGGGTTCGCTCATCACAACAAAACTTAATACAAACCATTATTGTAAAAGATTTCTATCCCATCCGATTCCAAATCGGTTCTCTCCACTGGATTCGTAAGGTATTAACCGGGATTTGACAGCATTTTTCACCCTCATTTTCAACACACAAATCAGTGCCTGAAACCACACCGATCTTAGCAAAGAAAACACCTTGATCCTTCAACAATGATTCAAACTCCGCTTCCTTTCCCTTTTTTATCTCAAGAACCCACCGCGTATTCGATTCAGAAAACAATGCCACATCAACAGCAAGATCATCTCCAGCAAACGAGGCAATATCGATATTTACCCCAAGATTGCCACCAATAGCCATCTCAGAAAGACACACCGCAATACCACCTTCACTGACATCATGACAGGAGGAAACAAACGAGTTCTGTATTGATTGATGGATTGCTTCCATAGCGTTCCTAAGAATTTTAAAATCTGTCCTTGGAACGGTTCCACCATCAATATCAAGCAGCTTATAATATTCAGATCCACCAAGCTCCTTTTCAGTTTCCTTTCCAACCAGATATAAAGGATTTTTTTCAGCCTTTAAATCACTAGTGACACACGATCTGATATCTGGAACAATACCAATACCAATGATCTCCGGAGTTGGTGGAACGGCTGTTTTCACCGATTCATTATAAAAACTTACATTACCAGACATAAATGGAAGATCCAATGCTTTTGCGATATCTCCTAATCCACGGCAGGCTTCATAAAACTCACCCATACGTTTTGGTTTTTCAGGATTTCCAAAGTTCAAACAATCAAGCAGGGCATCCGGAATCCCACCAACTGATGTAATATTCCGACAGCATTCATCAACTGCGGCACAGGCACCCCAATAAGGATCCCTTTCCATAAAACGAGGGTTCACATCTGCCGTTACCGCAAGCCCTTGATAGGAATCCTCAAGCGGTTTCACCACTGTTGCATCACCGTGACCCTCACTATTGATAGTACCCTGTAACGGTTTGATTACCGTGTTTGCCTGCACTTCATGATCATATTGCCTGATCACCCATTCCTTAGAAGCAATATTTGGTTCTGCTAATAACTTGAGAATGGTCTCAGTAATATCAGGAACCTCGTAGCTAGGTTTTTTATCGCAGATCTCTTTTTTTTTGCAAACTTCAAAAGGCCGTTGACAACTGTCATAGACTGGTCCACCGGTAAAGAAATCCATATCCATCTCAAGGATTTTCTCATCCCTAAAAAA
>CAZQMI010000142.1:0-5019 GCA_964594475.1 uncultured Thermoplasmatales archaeon | reverse complement strand
AAAAGATTTAACAATTAATGAGTTATTCTAATCATTGATTCGTTGATATTCAACGGTTATGAGGAATCCTAATTAGTTTTAATTGTTATCAATAAAATGTGGATTAACCATTGAAGGGTGGATACTTAAAAATGGATTATAATCTGTTAAAAAATGGAAATGTCATGGAAGATGATATTTTACAACAAGTTCTTGATTCCCTCCAAGAATTATTTTGTTTATATACTCAAGATTTAAGGATAATCTGGATCAATAAAGCTGCAGCTGATTCATTAAATATGAGTAAGGAAGAATTAGTTGGAAAGCATTGTTATGAACTCTGGGGTCAACAAAGCTCTCCTTGTGATGATTGTCCCGTTCTGAAAGCTCTTGAAACTAAAAAAACTGAATATCTTGAAAAGAAAACACCCGATGGACGATATTGGCAACTTCATGGATCTGTTGTGTTTAGTGATGATGGAACCCCACGTTATTTAGTGGAATTAGGACTGGATATTACAGAAAAGGAAAAAGCAAAATATACATGTCAGGAAAGTGAACGAAAACTTCAAAATTTATTAAAATCAACCTCTGAATTTATCTGGGAAGTTGATAACAACGGCGTATACACCTATGTTAGCGATAACGCCGAAGATATTATAGGATATAGTAAATCAGAAATCATTGGAAAAAAACCGTTTGATTTCATGGAACCATCAGAAGCAGAACGAGTGGGGAAAATTTTCTCAAAGATTGTTAAACAAAATGGGAACATAATCCGTCTTGAAGATACTATGATTCATAAAAATGGATCAGTAGTGTTCTTTGAAACTGATGGTACACCTCTTTTTGATGAAAATAAAGAACGGTTTGGTTATTTTGGTATCTGCAGAGATGTTACTGAACAAAAAAAAGCTGAAGAAGAACTACAAGAAGCCAAACAGCGTTATCGTAATCTTTTTATGAATGCTCAAGTAGGTTTATTTCAAACAGACTTGGCAACAGGAAAAATGTTGGAAGCAAATGATGCGCTAGCAGATTTTGCAGGCTATGAAAACAGGGAGAAACTATTAGCTGATGAATATAATATTGCTGATCAATATGTTTATCCAAAGGATCGTGAAAAACTTATTGAGGCTCTCAAACAACATGGTGAAGTCCGTAACTTTGAGGCACCATTTAAAAGATTAGATGGTACAATCTTATGGATTCGTTTTTCTGCAAAAATATCCAACGATAAGCAATTTATTGAAGGCGTTTCTGAAGATGTCACTGACCAAAAAAATGCAGAGGATGCATTGCGTGAAAGTGAAGAACGATTCAGAAATCTTTCAGAGCTATTACCTGAAGCTGTGATTGAAACAGATCAAGAGTTAACGGTCACTTATGCGAATAATCAAGCGTTTAAACTGATGGGGTTTTCCAAAACCGATTTTGAACAGGGTATTAATGCCATGACTCTTTTCCCTCCGAACGAACATAAACGGGTAAAGGAAAATATTACCCGAAGAATGACCCGAAACGATTTTGGATCAGTTGAATATGAAGCAAGGAGGGAAAATGGTGAGATCATTCCTGTACTGGTTCATTCAAGATCAATATTGAAAAATGATGTTTTTCAAGGTTTTAGAGCAGTGATTGTTGATATCACCGAACAGAAAAAAGCACAAGATGAACTGTTAAAAAGTAAGAAACGATTGGATTTAGCACTGAAAGGAGGTAATCTTGGAACATGGGATTGGAATATTAGAACAAATAAAATTCGATTTAATGACCGATGGGCTGAGATGAAAGGCTATACACCTGAAGAAATAGAACCATATTTGAGCGGTTGGGAACAGTTGATTCATCCTGATGATTTACCTTTTGTACAGAGCCTTTTGAACGATCATCTTGAAGGAAAAACATCGTTTTACGAAGCAGAATATCGTATGCAGCATAAATCCGGAAATTGTGTTTGGATTTTGGATAAAGGAAAAGTAATTGAATGGGATGAACAGGGAAATCCTCTTAGAGCATGCGGGACTCATTTGGATATCACAAAGCGAAAAATGATAGAGAAAGAATTACAATTAACCTTGGATGCAACGACTGATGGGATTTGGACATGGAATTTCAAGGAAAATACTCTATTCTTTAGTGACCGGTACTTTACCATGTTAGATTATGACCCACAAGAATTTGAAGCGTCTTATGAAAATTGGGTGAATCTCATTCATCCTGGAGATCGGGAAAAAGCATTGCGTGTAGCTGAAACCTTTTTGGAAACAAAACCTGATTTGTATGAAAATGAGTTTAGATTGAAAACAAAAAACGGCGGATATCGATGGATTCGAACAAAAGCAAAAGTAGTAGAGCGAGATCGATTTGGTGAAGCTGTGCGAATGATTGGGCATCATGAAGATATTACAAATCGGAAAGAAGCCCATCTTGCCGTTATTGAAAGTGAACATAAATTCCGAGAATTATTCAATAATGCACTTGTTGGTATCGCGGTTCATGAGCCAAATGGAAAAATCGTTGCGGTGAATAATACAGCAGAACATATTTTCGAGTTTGATGAAGAAGAATTACAAAAAAAAGATACTTCTTTTTGGCAGGGAAAGTTATTTAATGTTGATAGAAAGCCATTAGATATTTCTGAGTTTCCGTTTTCCATTGTTACCCGTTCTAAAGCTCCATCTGAGGGAGAAATTATTGGATTAATTAATGAAGATGAAGATATTCGTTGGTTTTTGAATAGTACTCGTCCAATTTTGGATAGTGAAGGTAATGTTGATAAAATCGTTGCATCGTTTGTAGAAATTACTGATCGTATACAAGCTGAGGAATCCTTGAAGAGATCTGAAGCAAGGAATCGGTTGTTATTTAATTCAGTTCCTACTGGTGTTGGTATCGCTCGTTTTGATGGATCTATTATAAGGATTAATGATGTGTTCTGTGATATGCTTGGTTTTTCAAGACAGGAATTACATCGGATGAATGTAAATGACCTATATATCAAGAAAAATCAACGTGATGAATTTTTACAATTGATAACAAAAAAAGGATGCATTAAAGAATATGAGTTACAATTGCGGAAAAATGATGGAAGTATTGGTATTTTTCTTGTTAATAGTGAAATTATCGAGTATGATGATGAAAACGTGTTACTCACCTCAGCGAGAGATATTACATATTTGAAAAAGACTCAACAAGAACTAAAAAAGGCACATAATGAGCTTATTGAATTAAATAAAACATTAGAGAGTAAAGTGGAGGAAAGAACAAATCAGGTAAAGCAATTGCTTCGTCAGAAAGATGATTTTATTAACCAGATGGGTCATGATCTGAAGAATCCCTTAGGTCCGTTTATCCAGTTGCTACCAATTCTTAAAAAGCATGCATACTCAGAAAAAGATAAGGAAATGATCGAGGTCTTGAGTCGGAATGCCTGGTATATGAAGAATCTGGTGAGTAAGACCATTGAGCTAGCAAAGTTGAATTCATCAAAGATCAAATTTAACTTTGAACCAATAACATTATTTGATTTGATAGAGGAAGTAGTCAATGTAAATATTACCTTGTTTAATGAGAAAGACATGACGGTTGAAAACAAGGTTCATCAAGACATGGTTGTAAGCGTAGATAAACTTCGAGTTGAGGAGGTTTTCACCAATTTGTTCAATAATGCTGTGAAGTATACTGATGATTCTGGAAAGATCATTGTTGATGCAGAGGAACATAATGAGAAGATTGTGGTGTCAGTGAAAGATTCAGGTATGGGTCTTTCAGAGGAGCAGATGAATCATCTGTTTTATGAATATTATAAAGCAGATACCAGCAGGCATGATTTCGATAGCAGTGGACTGGGTTTACCGATTTGTAAACGGATTATTGAAAAACATGGTGGCAAAATCTGGGCGGAAAGTGAAGGTCTTGGAAAAGGAAGTACCTTTTATTTCACCTTGCCAAAGGCAATTGAACAGAGGGTATAGCTGGGCAATGTGCAGTATTAAATTGTATCCTCGATGAAAGCATTGATTCTATTCGTAATCATAATGACTGGTTACTTCACTTTTTTACCAACTGTTTGTTGAAGAATTTTTTTTGCCTCTGTTGTAGTGATTTGATTGAAGGAAAATTTCGCTTTACCTGAACTCCATACTATTTTGAGTTGATTTGGAGTTGATTTTTCCTCTTCATAAACTTGTCCTGATTTCATTCTAATTTTTTTTATTTCTGATTCCGAAATATAATAATTTCCCTCTGTTTCGTTAATTATCTGGTCTTTATTCATTGAAAAATATTTTTGATGAAAGGTAGCTCGAGAATTCATTTGATTTCCAATACGTGTAAGGAATCCATCTCCTCTATCCTTTGCTTCTTGATGGGTTTTATTCATTTCTTCTTTCAACATCTTATTGGTGAGCTGAGCGACAATGATTCCCCTATCGGTGACGATAAGATTAAATGCTTTTGAACCCAGTAAACCTCCATTGACGTTTGGTATGATTCCTATAATCTTTTCTTCTGACATGAAGTAGGCAGAAATAGAGTTCGAATTTAATAGTTACGGTTAATAAAAAAGTTTATAGAATAACGATTTATTTGTGTGTTACGAAAAATTCTGTTTTGCTACTAGTTACAAATAAATATGGTAGTTAATACGATTTCTATCAATAAATAGAAGGTGATGGAATCAATGAATACACTAACCACTCATTTGATTTAATGACTTTTCGAGATCATAATGTGACAACACTAATAGATGATGATGGAAACAATATGTAGCTACATTGTAACGAACGGTATTATATTCCTTCTGAAATAACTTGGTTGTTGAAGACATTAAGATTTACCGCCATTGATATTTTTGGTGCAAAGCTAGGTGCCTTCAGTAGGAAAGATTCCTTAACTACTGAGGACAGTGAGATGCTGGTGATTGCAGATAAATAATACTTTTCTCAGCCTTTCATGAAATCGAGGGTGTAATATGAACTATATTCAAAAAAAGAGGCCATAGATTCAATTTCATCAGATATTTTCATTTCATTTAAA
>CAZQMI010000141.1:0-5143 GCA_964594475.1 uncultured Thermoplasmatales archaeon | reverse complement strand
GTAGTATTATGTATGAGGATAATCAACGAAAGATCGAATCCAAGTTCGATGTGAACTATCATCTGCCGGTTCTGTATTATCCACAGATCTTAGGTCTTGCATTGGGGATTGAACCTAAGCCACTTGGGTTTCGATTAAATAAGATTAAGGCAAAACAACTTCTTGAGAAAGTGGGGGTGAACAAATGAGTACGAAATCCTCAAAAATTGGATCAGTGTTAGTTGTTGGTGGTGGTATCGGTGGCATTCAAGCAGCTTTGGATCTGGCTAATTCCGGGTTTAAAACATATGTATTGGAAAAGCAACCTGCGATTGGCGGGGTGATGGCACAGCTGGATAAAACGTTTCCAACCAACGATTGTAGTATGTGTATCATGTCACCGAAGCTAGTTGACGTGGGTCGTCATCCAAATATTGAACTGATCACTTATGCTGACATTGAGGATATCAAGGGATCTGCTGGTAGTTTTCATGTGAAGATAAATAAAAAGGCAGGTTTCATCGATGCAGATAAGTGCACAGGGTGTGGTGAATGTGAAGAGGTCTGCCCGGTCACACTTGATTCAGAGTTTGATGAGGGCCTGGCGGATCGTCATGCCATCTTTAAGATGTATCCTCAGGCGGTTCCCCAACATTACACCATTGATAAACATGGTGTGCAACCCTGTAGAGATGCCTGTCCAGCAGGTGTGGGTGCACCGGGATATGTCGCATTGGTAAGTCAGGGAAAGTTCTATCAGGCCTTGCAGGTGATTAAAGAGCGTCTGCCGTTTCCCTCTATTTGCGGACGGGTCTGTCATCGGCCTTGTGAGGAGGCCTGCTCTCGCAGTGAAGCAGATGATCCTATTGGTATTGCCTATCTGAAACGATTTGTGGGGGATTTAGAATTAAAGATTCCTGCCTATCAGGTGCCACCAGTGAAAGGAAAAGCAGAAAGTGTGGCGATTGTCGGAGGAGGTCCTGCGGGTCTGACCGCTGCTCATGATCTTGCGTTAAAAGGATATCATGTCACTATTTTTGAAGCTGGTCCAGTGCTTGGAGGGATGATGCGGTGGGGTATTCCAGCGTTTCGACTGCCAAAGGAGATACTGGAACGAGAGATATCTGATATCCTGGCATTGGGAGTGAAAGTCCGATTGAATACCGCGATTGGTAAGGATTTTTCAATTCCAGATTTGTTTAGCCTGGAGTATGATTCTGTGTTGATAGCGGTGGGTGCTCAAGTTGGGAAAGTCATGGATATCCCCGGTGAAGACCTTGATGGAGTGTATCAGGCTATTGATTTTTTAAAGGAGATCAACCTGGGAACGATTATTACCACACCGATTGCAACGGTTGATGATGATTTATGTGTTGGTTGTGGCAAATGTGCTCCTGAATGTATCTATGGAGCTATCCGGTTAAAGAAAGATAAGAATGATCCAAAGAAGAAATATCCGATTATTCAGAAATATGTGTGTAAGGGATGTGGCAAATGTGCAAAGGTTTGTCCATCAAAGGCGATTAAGCTTACTGGTATTCGTGATGTGACCCCTTCAGTTGGCAAAAAGGTGTTAGTAGTTGGTGGAGGAAATGCTGCTCTTGACACTGCTCGATCGGCGATCAGATTGGGTGGTGAAGAGGTCACTATCTTGTATCGTCGGTCCCGGGTGGAGATGCCTGCAGAACCTGATTGGGAGATTGATGAAACAGCTCGAGAGGGGGTGAAATTTGAGTATTTGACCTCCCCTGTTGAGCTCATTGGTGATGAGGATGGAGCGGTGAAAGCGGTGAAATGCCGGAAGATGAGATTGCTGGAAGAAACTGATAAGAGTGGAAGAAGAAAGATTGAACCTATCCCTGATTCTGAGTTCATTATTGATGCTGATTCCGTTATTCTTGCTATTGGCCAGGAAGTAGACAGTGGTTTTCTTTCTAGAGATGTTGATCTGGAATATACGCCATATAGTAGTATTAAGGTTGATCCTCTGTCGTTTACCGAGGATCATCAGGGAAAACTTGAGTATACTCCTTGGAGTACGATTAAAATCGATAGGATAAGTCATGAAACGAGTTTAAATGGAGTGTTTTGTGCTGGAGATGCTGTTTGGGGTGCTGGCACTATCATTGAATCTATCGCTGCAGGTAAGGAAGCAGCGGTTTCCATTGATCGATATCTTTCTGGAAAGGATTTAAAAAAGGGAAGAGACACCAAAAAACCAGTTGCTCAGATATCAACAGAGAACGTTCAAAAGAAACACATGGTTCCCATGCGGCTGCTGCCAATTGAAGATCGAAAGAATAATTTCAAGGAAGTAGAACTTGGGTATTCTGAGGAAGAAGCTATTGAGGAAGCACGGCGTTGTCTGAACTGTGGAGGCTGTGTTGAATGTCTGGAATGTGTGAGAACCTGTGAAGCTGATGCTATTAAACATGATATGATCGAAGAACAAATTGATATTGATGTTGGATCAGTGATTCTTGCACCTGGTTATGAATTGTTTGATGCAACGGTGAAAAGTGAGTATGGCTATGGTCGTTTTCCAAATGTGATCAACAGTCTTGAATTTGAACGTATTCTTTCTGCATCAGGACCCTATCAGGGTCATGTGGTGCGTCCAAGTGATGAAACAGAACCAAAGAAGATTGCTTGGATTCAATGTGTGGGAAGCCGTGATAATATCTGTGGGAATAATTATTGTTCCTCAGTTTGTTGTACCTATGCGATTAAGGAAGCAGTCATTGCAAAGGAGCATTCACCGCAGATCAAACCCACGATTTTTTATATGGATATGAGAACCTATGGGAAAGGATTCGAGCGATATTATAACCGAGCTGAAGAGGAACATGGGATAGAATTCATACGTTGTCGTGTGTCTTGCGTTGAACAGGACCAGAAGACAAAGAATCTGTTCATCACCTATGAAACTGAAGATGGCATATTGAAAACAGAGGAATATGACATGGTGGTGTTATCCTGTGGGCTTTCTTCGCAGGAGAGCATGAAAAACATCAGTGAGAGAATCGGAATCGATCTTAATGAGTTTGGGTTCTGTGAAACCAAGGATTTTGATCCCATTGAAACCACCAAAGAGGGTATTTTTGTGTGTGGTGCGTTTTCTGGACCGAAGGATATCCCTGAGACCGTTATTGAGGCGTCAGGTGCAGCGGCAAAAGCAAGTAAAATCATTGCATCAGAACGAAACAAGCTAGTTGAAAAAATGACCTATCCACCTGAACGTGATGTCTCCGATGAAGAACCCCGAATTGGCTTATTCATCTGTCATTGTGGGATTAACATCGGTGCTTATATTGATGTACCAAATGTCGTTGAATATGCAAAAGATCTTCCTCATGTAGCATATGCTGAGGAGAATCTGTACACTTGTTCTGATGATACACAGAGCAAAATGGTTGAAAAAATCAAAGAACATAATCTGAACAGGGTCATCGTTGCCTCGTGTACTCCACGCACTCATGAACCGTTGTTTCAGGCCACTATTCGTGAGGCGGGTCTTAACCCTCATTTGTTTGAAATGGCTAATATTCGTGATCAATGCAGTTGGGTTCATATGAAGGAACCAGAGCAGGCGACGGAAAAAGCGAAACAACTGGTGAACATGGCAGTGGCAAAAGCAGCATTGATCGAGCCCTTGCCAACCATTGAAATCGATGTTACGCAGAAGGCATTGGTGATCGGTGGCGGCCTTGCAGGGATGATATCAGCGCTGGGTATCGCTGATCAAGGATTTGATGTGTTTCTGGTGGAAAAGGAAAACGAGCTTGGTGGAAACCTGCGGCATCTTCACTGGACGCTTGAAGGAAGTGATGTCCCAGCGTTTATGAATTCTGTTATTGAGAATGTGAAAAACCATCCAAAGATTACGGTTTATAAAAACGCAACAGTGGACAAGGTCGATGGATATATTGGAAATTACGAGACAACGATTAAGAATGGATCAGCGACGCTCACTGTTGAACATGGAGTGATTATTGTTGCAACAGGTGCAGAGGAATCCAAACCTAATGAGTATTTATATGGGGAGGATGACCGTGTGCTTACTCAGTTGGACCTTGAAAAATATCTTGCTGAAAACATTAGCTTTGAAAAAGAAACGATTGTGATGATTCAGTGTGTGGGAAGCCGTGATGAGACTCATCCTTATTGCAGCAGAATCTGCTGTACTGATGCCATTAAAAATGCATTGAAAATAAAGGAGCGACATCCTGATGCACAGATCTTCATTTTGTATCGGGATATGAGAACGTACGCGTTCAAGGAAACCTATTATGAACGGGCTCGTGAACAGGGAATCCTGTTTGTTCGGTATAGTAAGGATAATAAACCTGCTGTTACCAAGGGAAAAACAGATCTCAAAGTACGTGTTGAGGACCGAATCCTCGGTGAAGACTTATTGATTCATGCTGATCATCTAGTGCTCAGCCCGGCTATTGTTCCAAGAAAAGACAATGAAGCTCTTGCAAAACAGCTCAAGGTACCACTTAATGAAGATAGTTTCTTTTTGGAAGCTCATGTGAAACTTCGGCCTGTTGATTTTGCAACAGAGGGAATCTTTTTATCTGGGATGGCGCATTCACCGAAATCGATACAGGAGACCATCGCCCAATCCTATGCGGCAGCAGCTCGTGCGTTGACCATTATTTCAAAGGATAAGTATTATACTGATGCACCAGTGGCCTGTGTGGATGAAGATCTGTGTAGTGGATGTGGGGTGTGTCTTGCGGTTTGTCCGTATAATGCCATTGAAACACAGATAAAGGTCATTGATGGAAAGGAAAAGAAGGTTTCTTCTGTCCTTGAAGCCATTTGTAAGGGATGCGGGAGTTGTGCAGCAGCATGTCCATCTGCTGCCATTGATCAAAAAGGATTTAGACGTAAACAAATATCATCTATGATCGATGCAGCGGTTGCATAAGGACAGAACAAAACATACGCTGCACCTGTTTTCTTTTATTCCACTGTTTATTTATTTTTTTGAAATAAGTAGTGCAAATACGTCTTCATCCCTGAGAATTTTTTCTATTGCATAAGCCCATCAGAAGGTTAATAAGTTGATGGAAAATATTGATTTGCACATTAAACAGAGTCAAGGTGGAAAAAATGGTTAAAATAGATGATTATGATTTGCCTGATGAATTATATT
>CAZQMI010000140.1:0-5157 GCA_964594475.1 uncultured Thermoplasmatales archaeon | reverse complement strand
TTTAAATTTATAAAAAAGTTTTTTTGTGATGAATGATATACAATAATCGAGATGGGATGAATAAAGAAACGAAATCAGAAAACATTATTCTGAAGCGCAATGATGTGTCTAAGGTTGATTGTTTTGATATTACTGTGAAAATACCAGATGCCGTTGAACCAGGATCAAAACTTGAGAAGCGATATCTAGATTTTTTAGTGAGAAAATATTCAGATAAGCAAGACCAATTGTGTTCAAAGTAATAACCTGATGTTATTAATCTGATATATGACGAACACTGATAATGTACTAAATTATGTGTTACCCTGTCATTTTTTCAATGAAAGAATGTCAAAAAGGTGTTTCATCCACATAGGCTTATATATGCAAAGATGAAAAAGTATATCATATGAAAACAATACTGTGGTGGATGAAAAATCATTTTTTCACTTTTTGTTTTCTTACAAATAGAAATAACTCCTTGTTCCGTAAAATATTGAGTAGTTCTCTTGTGGCATTCCTTCTTTGTTCAATGATTCTTTTTCCCTTTATCCCCACGGTAGCATCAGAGAGTTTGGATGCAAAGGCACTTGGTGGGGACACTGATAAAACTACCCCTAGTTCACCTCCTGTTGTCAAAACATCACCAGATACTGTTACTGAATCAGAAAAAACTGTTAGTGATAGTGGATCTATGGTTGATGAAAGTGACAGTGAAGAAAGCAAAACAAGTGATGACGATAAATCAGGTGGAGATGATACATCTGATACACCCAATACTGAAAGTGGTAATGATGTGTCAATCAATGATGATACTAGTGATGATGTTGATTTGAATCCTTCAAATTTAGAATCAGTTAGTGACAACACAATTGAACAACAAACACAGGAAACAAGTGTTTCATATTCAACGAAATCATCGATTACCTCTAACGAGGAAAAGCAATTAGAAAACACTAGCATCCAAGATGTTTTATCAAATAACGATACCTCTGTTGTGAAGGATGATGAAGTAAAGAGCTATGAATTTCAAAAATCAACCATCGAAGCAACCGAAAACATGATTGGAAATAGTACAGATACAGAAGTCTCCTCTGTGGATCTAAAGAGTAGCATAGGTGATGTTGAAAAAGGAGAAATGGTATCAGTAAAAACTGCTAATCAAGAAAAGGAAACATCGTGTATTCAACGAATTGATTTCAAAACCGCTCAGAATCAAAAGAATGTGATTTTGAGTGTTTCAAATCTTGCTGAAAAACCAATTGAAATAAAAAAAGAATTGAATCTTTCACTAAATGATCAAGTCTATACTTATCTTAACATTAAATTAACCGCGAACACCACATATATCGGTGAAACCGGTATCGATCAGATGATTTTTAATTTCACCATTGAGAAATCATGGATTGAGAATCAAAGTATCGATAAATATCAAGTGAAAATGATGCGGTATCATAATGACTCCTGGCAGACACTAAACACCAGCTATGATGGAGAATCAGATACCATTATCTATTATCAGGCGGAAACACCGGGCTTATCGATATTTGCTGTGGTGGGAAATAAAATTATCGAGGAATCAGATGATGATGTTGTCGTAGAATCCTCTTCGTTTCCTTGGTGGATGCCAACAGGTATTATCATATTTTCTACAACTGCATTGGGTATTGTCTTGGTAAAGAAACGATTTGTCTACCATGCTTAGAGGATGTAACCTAGTAATCTTCAAGGAATCAGGGTGAAGCTTTTTTTTTAGTGAGATGTTTTTCAATACAATCTCGAAGTACAAGGATATCTACTGGTTTTTCTAAGTAATCTTCCACCAGGAAGTTTCCTGCTTTTTTTGCGATATCATCTGTACGAGCGGTGAGAAAGATGATGGGAATATGTTCCCATTGTGGGTGATCGCGAATCTTATCATATGTTAGCCATCCGTTCATCTCAGGCATCATGAGATCCAGGATAATGAGATCTGGTTTTGTTTCATCGAGATGATCTAAACATTCCTGGCCATTGTGCATGGTTACTATTTCTAAAGTTTTATCAACTGCCTCAAGTCCTGTTTTAATGGTGTGTAGGACACCTGGTTCATCATCGACAACCATTATTTTTTTCATTATGTGTCATCCTCCTTTTTTGGAAGGGTAAAGTGAAAGGTGCTTCCTTGAGTAGGACCTTTGCTTTCTGCCCAAATGGTTCCGCCGTGTTTTTCAATGATTCGTTTGGTTATTGATAATCCTAATCCAACTGAATCTTGTCCATGGGTGGATGAATCAGCTCGATAGAATTCATCAAATATCTTTGAGATCTGATCATTGGTCATGCCTATACCGGTATCGGCGATGGAGACCTGGACGTTCTCTTGTTTTTCCTGAGCGGTGATGGTGATTGTGCCTCCTTCATCTGGAGTGTATTTTACAGCATTGGTAATGAGATTTTTAAATACTTCATCTAATCGGAGTGGATTTGCATGGACCTGGATGGAGGGATCAACAGCAGTGCTGAGCTCTATATTTTTTTGGGTGAGTAGTGGCTTCTGGGTGATGGAGACTCTGTTGATGAGGTCTGAGAGGTTGATTTGTTCATAATCAAATTCAATCTTTTCTGTTCGTAATTTCGCTAGTTGTAAGGTTTTCAGGATGAGCTCCTTCATATATTGAGCGTTTTCGTTCATCACTTCTAGGTGTTTTTTCATTTCAGGGTTTTCTTCCTTTTGCACCAGAATGGGAAGCAGGCCTACCAGTGGTTGTAAGGGATTTTTCAGGTCATGGCCTAGTTGACCGATAAACGCATCTTTCTGATCGATTAATCGTTCTAGGATTTTATTGTATTCTTCTAATTGTTCTCTTGAATTTTTTAAATCCTCTGCCATGGAGTTGAATGCACGGCCAAGTTCTCCAAGTTCATCTTTTGAATTGATTTTTATTCGTTTCTGTAGATCTCCTTTGCCAAATTGTTTTGCGGTATCACGAAATTGAATGATTGGTTTAACGATGGTATGTCTGAGCAGAAAGAGGAAACTGAAAATGAGGATGAATAAACTGATTGCAGAAATGAACAGTAGATTTGTTGCCCTTTGTTCAAAGGCTTGATATGATGCATTCGTGAAAAAGGAGATTTCATAGGCTCCCGTTATATTTGCATCATTGGTCATCGGTGTGATCACGGTTATTTGTTCAGGATTAGATGGTGATGATGGTATCTTACCCATTTTCGATTGGTTGATACTATACCATATGTATGGATCATGGTTAGAATTATACTGAGTTTGATTTGTTGAAAAAAGTAGCGTTAGGGTTGAATTGTTTTTCTGAAACACATGGATGTATTCAATACTTTCATTGTTTCTTTGTTTGATGTTCTGTAGTGCTGATTCAATCGATGTATTTTCTTGTTGGATAGGATCAATGACATCCAGAACCGATGTGATATCTTTTGCCTTGTCCACATAAATGTTTTCCAGAGAGATTGATTGTTCATTGATATTATAAAAGGTTAATGAGAAAATGACTGCTGCAGAGACGGCAACAACGATGATGGTAAGTTTTAATGAAATACTGAAATGCAGATTCATTCGATTGGTCAAGGATTCATATCAGTTACTCGCATTTAAATGTTTAAAAAAAATCAATCAATGTGTGGATATACAAGCTAAATCTATTGTAATGGATACTCTATGTAAAAACAGTCCACAGAAGGATTAAATATAATGAGTCCACTACATGGCTTTGAAACATTTGTCATTATTCCTTTTTGGGATAAATGCTATCCTCTCTTGATAAAAAAATGTTTCTAGGTGTACTCTATGTATAATAATGATAATCAAGCAAACACCCGGATTCCCTTACCAAAGAAAAATAAAAATGAGATGTATGCGGTTGTCGACCAGGTTCTTGGTGGATCACGGATGAATGTGGTCTGCGGGGATGGAAAATCACGTCTTGCTCGAATTCCTGGTGGAAAGAAAAGAAGTATTAAAAGAATAAAATCTGGTGATTTGGTAGTCGTTCGTCCTTGGTCTATCCAAGATGAAAAAGCTGATGTAGTGTTACGATATAGACCATATCAAGCAAGAATTTTAAGCAAGAGAAAATTATTGCCTTCTGAGATCGATGTGTTTTAACAGTTCCTTTTTATGGGTGGTTCTTTTTTTTGGAATTATAAAAATATATGCATTTTCAGTAAGAGAGGGTTGTTTTTTTAAATAAAGGATTCATTTCATACAAATTCTGAGGAGAATCTCATGGGTCAATCTTTGATTGAGTTTATCAAATCGAGAAGAAGTGTTCGTTCTTTTTCAAAAGAATTGGTTCCAAAGGAAACGATTGAAGACATTATTCAAGCAGGCAGGTTTGCACCCTCTGCTGAAGATAAACAACCATGGAAATTCATTGTCATCACCGATAGAAATCGGATTGATCAGCTATCCTTGGAGGTGAAAAAACAAATTAAAACCATTCTGAAACGTAGATTTATCTATCGATGGATGGTTAAAAGTTTAAGAAATGAAAACACTATCGGTTTTTTAGCTTCTGTTGCTTTTGCTGACCATGATAGTATTTTTTTCAATGCTCCTGTCCTGATTTTTATTGTGACCAAAAAAGGGTTGTTTAATAATGAATCCTGTGCATGTTGTGCACAAAATATGATGCTAGCTGCCCATGCGGTTGGACTGGGGAGTTGTTGGATTGGATTTGCTCATTTCCTAGGTTTACATAAAAGCACAAAGCAATACTTACAGATTCCTAGGAATCATCATATTGCTGCTGCATTAATCTTTGGTGTTCCAAAGAATAAACCAAGGAAAGCAAATCTCCGACGGGTTGATGCTGACATAATCCAGTGGTTTGAATAATCATAGATATCTCATTATTTTAGACAAAGAGATACGTTGTCGCTGTTAAATCAAGGTGTGGTATTCCTAGGTATTTATATGTGAGATGCTGGAGGTATTTATATTCATCATAGCTTCCTATTTCAAATTCCATCTCTTTTTCACCTTCCATCTTCATCGTGTTACTTTCTCTCAAGCTGTATATAAATGATAGTTGAAAAAATGTCAATATGAATCTATTTCACAATAAATGATCATTGTCCTTGTTAAATATTACACGAAAAAAATGTTCAATTTTTCATTTTTTTGTTTGATTGCACTACAACAAATATCAGTTTATAAGA
>CAZQMI010000139.1:0-5245 GCA_964594475.1 uncultured Thermoplasmatales archaeon | reverse complement strand
TGATTCGAAACAACCAATCCATAGCATTTCAAAAATTAATCCGATTATAGGTGGTAAAACAGCTATATCACCAAATAGGGAAAGTGCAAGAATTATTGCAAATCCTTCATTTTTTACCACACTGAAAATGATCAGAGGAATTTGTTTTTTATAAGAAATCCCTAGCCTTGAGCTGATTATTTTAATAAGTACTCCAGTTCCAAATGTTCTTATTAATGAAGCTATTGCAATCCAAAAAATAAGGATAAACTCCTGAGATAAATACAGACGGTTTTGTCCAACGAGAACAAAGATGAGAATGAAAAAACAACTATTCGTTATGTATGTTTTTCTCTCTGTTGGAATACTGAATCGTCGTAAATATTGAGAAATAAGTAAAGGGAGAAATAGAAGTAAGATGATGGTCTGCACTAACGAAAAGATATCGATGGTTTTGCCAAGAAAGATTAAGATGATTATCGGTGTTAATACTAAGGATATGAGATAGAGAACAGTGGTTGAAATCAGTGAATATGTAATATCGCCGTTCAGTATTTTTGTGATGGGTATGGTTGCAATAGCTGGAGGAACCGCAGCGATGATGACAAATCCATGCCATATGTCAACTGGAAAGAAGAAACCTAAACATAAGGTGATAATGGTTAATAAACCATAGTTGAGAAGAAAAGGGATGAATAATTCTTTTTTATGAACATGTATATTTTTAATGTTAATATGAGTTAGAGAAATCGTCATCGCGATAAGTAATGCAACCTTTGATATCTCTGTTGAATAATATGGAATGCCACCAGTGAATAGTCCAAGCAGTATCGCAGAAAAAATGGTAAAGGTAAAACTACCTAGTGTTTTGTTTAGTATTGATTTCTTATTCACCTAAATGTAATCCTTCTGATCGTTGATATAAAATGTTAGCGGGATATTGGTCATTAATTTGTGGTTGCATACTTCTGAATTCATTGATGTTTTCATCGGTGCGTAACATGTATCGTGCATAATAAAATGCTTCTTCAACTGATACATCTCCATCTGGAGAAATGAGAAATGGTAGGCGTCCTGTTTTCAATATTCCTGGTTTAAATCCATCTGCACTTCCACTGACAAGTCCATCGAACCAGAGAAGACTAAATAATGGCCCATATTGTATAATTGCAATACCTGTTCGAAATTTACTTGTTGAGGTGATGACAACCCGTCCTGGTCGTGGGATGTTTGATCGTAAACCGGGTATTGTTTTGAAATTATAAATAGTTCTATCAGCAAATCCACCGCTGTAGCATGCATCAATGATGATGCAGGTTTTTCCAGATTGTAATGGTTGCAATAAACGTCCAAGTTCATTATCTATAAGATATCCATCCCATAAAAAAATCGCACTTCGTTCCAAGATTTTACCACCGGTTAATGCTTTATTATAATCTCCAAACCCATGGTTGAACACCCAAATAAAAACCTCACTATCTTCGTATTTATTGGCCTCAGCAATTATGGAGGATATTGTTCTGACAACATTTTCTTTTGTAGCAGCACCATAAGTAATATTGTATGGATGGTATGTTTCTTCTAATTTTTTTATTGGTTTACCAAATCCGCTTTTGTTTCGAATCCATCCGTCATCGAAAAGAAGATGAATATGTGAAGTTGAATACTGTAGTTCTTCGATAAAAAACGTACTCATATTCTGTGATAGTGAGAGGCCACCGTTTCCTAATTTACTTGAGTTATCCTCTGGAAAATTTGCTGCGGTGATAAAGACTGCCCATTTATGAGAGTTATAAGATACATCTTCAGGATTATCAATGATGATTTTAATATGGTCTATATTCGAATAATGATATCCATCATAGGCTCGTGCAAAAAGATCAATAGTCCCATCTTGATAATGATAAGTATTCCATTGATATATCCATGTTGTATTTCCCTGTACCATGTTCCACTCTGTTTCATTATTGAACTGAATTTCAATAAATTTTATTTGATTGTTTCCATCTTCATCTGAAGCTATACCAGTGATATTGACGATGTCCTGAACGCGCTGCATTGGCGTAGGATAAATGATCTGAATTATTGGTTTAGTATTTGAAGAAGTATCTGTTTGATTAAGACACCCGCTCAAATTGATAAGAAGGAAGCAAATGATGAGAAAGATACCTACTGGTTTTTTTATTTCCATGTTTTCATCTTCTTTTTATTTCAAGAGAGGGATCATATTTTTGTAATCTGGATCTTTTTATTTAAGAAAAAGATTCATTTTGATATCTTATATCTTTAATTCCATTCATCGATAAACCGAGATAACCACCAGGTTGAATCATGCTGCTTCACCTTCTTTTTTAACTCTTTGAATCGGTTCTTTTTTTCTTCAGTTGGCATGGTAATAGCTGTTTTTAATGCATCAGCCGTGGAATGAATATCATAGGGATTGACTATGATTGCTTCGTTTAGTTCTTCAGATGCTCCAGCAAATTCACTAAGAATCAATACTGCTGGTTTCTTTCGTGCAGCAATATATTCCTTTGCGATAAGATTCATTCCATCTCTAATAGGAGTTAGTAAAGCGATATCAGAAACCTGATAATAGGCAAGCAGTAATTCATGTGGTATTCGTCTAAAAAAATATTTAACTGGTGTCCAATCGGCGGTTCTAAATTCCGCATTGATTCGACCTACCGTTTCATCGATATTTTTTTTCATGTTGTGATATTCATCGATTTCATATCTACTTGGAGTTGCGATTTGAATGAGCACGACTTTTTCATGAAATTCAGGATTATCATATAAGAAATATTCAAATGCCTTCAATCGATTCAGGATACCTTTGGTATAATCAAGACGGTCTATACCTAAAATAATTGAATCTACTTTATAAGCATCTTCTAATCGTTTTTTTTCTTTTTTCACCTTGGTATTTTTTCTAAGATCAATTGAATATGATGAATAATTAATACCAAGTGGCATCGATACTACTTTGGTTTTATGATTATTTAGTTTCACTACATTGTTTGAAATTTCAACATTTGCTTTTTTTTGACTACACTTGATAAAATTTTCAACATAGGAGCGAGTATGAAATCCGATGATATCTGCATGTAATAATCCATTGATGATATCATCTCTTTCTGGTAGAGCACCAAAGATTTCCCAGGGAGGCCAGGGTATATGCCAGAAATATGCAATTTTTGCCTCAGGTACTTTTTCTTTGATGAAACCCGGAACTAATGCTAAATGATAATCATGTATCCAAATTGATGTATCTGGCTTTATTTCCTCTAATATAGATGAGGCAAACCGTTGATTAATTGTTTGATACATATTCCAAAATGTATCATTAACCTTAATTTTTTCAATAAAAACATGGAAGAGAGGCCAGAGGACGCTATTTGCATATCCTTTATAGAATAGGTTTTCTTCATTTTTAGAAATGGGGATTCTTTTAAGAGTGTAATTCTTTTTCTCAGGGGGTACCATGATTTTGTTTTGTTCATCACAAGCCTTAAAATCTGCATTTCCGCTTCCCCATGCAATCCAGGTACCTCCATTTTTTTGCATTAATGGATCTAATGCGGTGACAAGTCCACCTACCGCTCGATTGACAGATAAGGTTTGATTTTTCTTTTCATGGATATATGGTTCTCTATTTGATACTAAAATCAGATTTCTTTGGGCGATATTTAGTTCATTCATAACTGAAAACTCCAGATTAAGTAAGGTGAACATATAGTGAATAATTCATGATAACATTTCATACATTATCAGAGGAAATACCTTGAATCAATGGTCATATCTTTTGGTTTTTTCGTTATTTAAAATTTTTTAGTATTTGTTCGTTAATTCCAAATCGGGTATTGGAAAAAGTAATGCATTGTTTGAGTTTACCGGAGAAAAGTAAAATTCTTTTATACCGTGGATCATCCCAGTCAACAAAGATCTGATAGAGATTTTTCTTTCCCTTTAGTAACGAGACATTGCCGGTCCGTGATCCCTCTTTATAATGATTTAATATCGACGTCTTTTTTTCCATTATTTCATCCACCATAGTTTTTCTCACCTTTTTGCATCAATTATTTGAATAAAATGCAAGACATCTTTCCTTCATTTCTTTAATTCGCTTCATCTTATGGTCGTAAAAAGATCCCATGTCTATGATACCCCATTATAACTCCTTTTAGATGATTTAATTTTGTTATTTTCATCTAGAAAAAACAATTTTTGTGGATATATAAAATTTATTTAAAATCAATTGAAGAATGTATAAAGAATAATTCCAAATTTTTTTAATTAAGCCGAAAAAAAGATCATAAGGATATTTTCATTCTGTTGTTGTTTGATAAATCAAGGATGGTGACCTTATCTAACTTTAATATCATTCATACGCTCTATGATAAATTGTTTTTCACCTGTAGAAATCTCTTCATCCAGAAGAGGGTAAATTTTTTCTTCTTCAGCGTGTTGATGAGTGATTAATAATTCTCTAATTTCATCAAAATCAAATGGTTCCCATTTCTGCAGTTTCTGCTGGATCATGTTGATTTGTTCTAATATTACGGTATGTTGACTTGTCAGATTCTTGAATAGATTGTATCCTTCATTAATTTTATCTGGATTATAGGATGTAAAAATCGCTCTTTCCTCAACAAAGAAATGTTTTTCAATATTCCATTTGAAATTACGAAATGATTCATTAAGATCAGAGATATCTTTTTGATGCATTGATTCGAGTTCTTTTAGTTCATGAAGAAGACGATGGTGATCCTTTTTCATTAGTTCAGAAATTGTTTTTGATGCCATTTTCATTCATTTCCTTAAAGGTTAGAGCAAGTGAATTAATGCAATATCGTTTGCCTGTTGGCTTTGGACCATCATAAAAGACATGACCAAGATGACTTCCACATTTGCTGCATAGAACTTCAGTGCGTATCATACCCAGGCTGGTATCTTTCTTTAATTCAATAGATTTTTTTCCGATATCATCGTAAAAACTTGGCCATCCGCTCCCAGAATCAAATTTTGTATCAGATGAAAACAATTTATTGCCACAAGCAGCACATTGATAAATACCTTTTTTTTTATTATGAAGAAATGACCCCGAAAATGGTGGTTCTGTTCCTTTATTCCTAAGAATGTGGTACTGCTCTGAAGTCAACTTTTTTTTCCATTCATTCTCTGATTTTTCTTTTCTTCTTTTCATCACTGTTCACTTTTTTTCTTATTATTTTTTTTATTGGAATTATTTTTTTCTTTTTGCACC
>CAZQMI010000138.1:0-5524 GCA_964594475.1 uncultured Thermoplasmatales archaeon | reverse complement strand
AAATAAAAAAAGAAAAGGGGGTGAGGGGGGGGTTTAACTATGTGTCTGCGTTTGTAGATGATAGTACACATGTGTTGAATATTTACCAGCTATTTGAGAGGGGGGTATTTGACAAGCAAATTCAATAGTGGTACTATTACTATTCTCACTACCATAGCTACTGTAGGTATAATCATTAGGGAATTGCTCAGATTTTGATGCAGGTCCCTCAGTTAATGTAGCTTCACCTGTATATTTACAGGTTCCATTTACCTCATGAGTTTGATACATATTCGGTGTTCCTGCACCATCACCGTAACCATAAAGCCAAATAGTATTTGTATCAAGATTTGTGAAATTTATTGAAGTAGTTCTGTTTCCACCTCTTACATATATACAACTATTATTTATCTGCAGAGCATAAGGATCATCCCATGTCGAGGTATTAACTGTTCCAGAACCTGAAGGATGGTTCATATGTGCAGAATGAAGAAGATCAGATATATTAACTGTCATACTATAATTACCATTTGAACGAGTTCTAACAGTCACATTTTGAGATTCACCACTATTGAAATTATCATTATACCAGCTTGATCCATTCGTTGAATGTTTTTCACCAGGCGCACCAAATATTGCAGCATTATCAGCAGATACAATTTCAGTATATGAGTAAATTCCAAATTCATCATTCACCCAGGATTTATATCTATCTATCCCATCGCTGTCCTGTGTGCTATTCCAATTTTCTCCGGCATTTTCCGCAGTAATATTGAAATTCCAAGACCAAGTATTATCAAAGGATTCCCAACAACAAGTAGTTGGATCATAACCATCGCCTGATGGCATACCATCGATATTTTGGACGCTATCATTTGTCCATGTTGTTGATTCTCCTGGTCCAGGGGCGTATCTAAATTGATATCCTGGTTTGAAACAAAAAGAAATGTTATGTGTCTCTGTTTGACCATCAATCCCTAGAGTATCTGTAACACTTCTTTCACTGAAATTTCCAATCGTAAGTTCAGTTCCATTACTTGGATATATGAGTCTATAATTCGCAGTTCCAGTCGTATTTTCATACATTAAAAAGAAGTTACGGTTTCCTCCTTCATTTCCACTTCTATTATACCCTTCTGGATCGCTGAGACTACCATTTGTATCACTATCATCACCATTATCGTGCCAAGATGAAATATTTATATATTCTATATTGTCCCAACCTTGATCACTACTAATATTTATGACAAATTTATACCAAGTCTCATTATCTGTTTCGGTCATGTTATTACGTTTTGAAATCCAATTTGAGTTATCATCAATCATTGTGATATTATAGCCTGTGAAACTTGCGTTTATACATTTCTGAAAATCATACCAAAGAATTCGAGGTCGTTTACTCTCAACGGTTACATTTAGCCATGAATCATTATGCCATGAAGAATCTTCATTCGCACCAGCATCTCCGATTATGACAAACGGACTGAAAACAATATTAGCCGTTTGGACATTGAACATAGCAGTGGCAATTAGCGTCACAATTATTACTGTCAGTAATTTCTTCCTTTCAATCATATTTTTTCACATCCCATCCTTTATTTAATTACTTTCATCCCAGTTACTTATTAATGAAAGAGAAAACGATGCTATATCTTTTATACCTTTTTTGTAGGTAATAATGTAGATAGCTATGTAGGTAATGTTTCGAAAACTTATCCGATTTATGTAAAAAATTATCTTCTCAGAATTTTCTTTTCTATGACCGAGGAATATGTTCCCCAGGTTCCAAAAGGAATTGATAGTTCAAAACGAACATTAACTACGCGATAGATCCCATCTGATGGTGACGATTCATTTAGTAACGTGATTGCATTATCTTCTCCACTACCTGGAAATGACGTATTTATATCAATCTCATCGGTTTCATCAGCATCTTTAAGCAGGCTTAGATTATCTTTAATATTTATAATGTCATTACCAACCACTTGAGTTAGATTGTCCTTCAAATAAATTATCAGTTCATAATCAGAGTTACAGGTAAACGTTATTGGAAAATCATTTGATTGTTCAATCATACCGGGTGCTCCTGTAATTTCAACCGATGTTGGTGCACTAATGATTGAATACCAATTAACTCCAAATTCATTTTTGTAATATGCATGATTCAAAAGAGAATCTGTTATTGTGCAATTCAGATTCCAAGAATATAGATCATCAATCGAGTTATCTGAATTCGTCCAAGAATGATTACTAATCGCACAGCGGGTTTGATTTCCAGGAATAAAACTTAAATTAATAATCCTTGTAGTAGCATTTATTATAGTTTCGGAACAGTTTTCTGCTTTCAATCTTACTTCTTCATCAGGCCAAAGCAGAGTATAATGAGCAGAACCTGTCTTATTTTCATATTGAATAAAAAAATTATAATTTCCGCCGTTTGTCTCATTATATAATGTGGTTTCATCTCCATGATCATACCAACTGGTGATATTAATAAATTTGATATCATCCCATCCATTTCTATCGCTGACATTTATTGTAAAAATGTATTCATTATTGACATTGAGATTGCCTGTTTGATTATTGATTTTGCTCCCGGTATTGTTTGTCAAATCAAATACGTTTATCACTGGACGATATTGATGCATGGTAAATGTGTATGTTTCATTTGTCCAATGCAATCCATCAGTGACATTTACACTCCACCAGTATTGATGGTCAAACAACGTAATCCATGAGGTATTTGTTGTCTGATAGGTACCATCATTTACTCCGTTACCTGAACCATTGGTTACATCAAATGTTTCCCAATTCCCAGAGTAATTCGTACGCCAGGTGAGCGTAAGGAGGTCCGGATTTGGGTCAAAAACTGTTATTTCAAAATAAGATGGTCTGTTTGGAATTGAATGATCCTCATTTGATGGAGTTGGATTACTTTGTTGAGGAGAAGCACTTTCCTCTGAGCCAAGAATGATGAACTCGGTTTGATTACGTGCAGTATTATATGCTGTTTTAATCCATGAAAAATTTCGAACAATTGTTGATATTCTTACTTCATCTATGGTTCCATTAAAAACTTCATACCTTCCATCTTTACCACATCCACCAATATGAAATACCTCAGTATTAGATCCTCCTCCAAGAATAGTATCAAAATTATGAGCACTGTCAAGTGTACCATTCACATAAAAAGAAACGTTTGATTCATTTGAAACCATAACAAGATTATACCATGTATCTTGGTTAAAAGAAGTATCCAAAATAAAAGTATGATTTGCCGCTGAGGAATTATATCCTACTACACCAAGCGTGTTGGTTGATGTCCAATTCATTTGCCAATTTCCTGCTTTTTCAACAGCATCATATCGTTGACCACAAAGTGAATGATCCAATGAAAAATCATTTGTTTTAAACCAAAAAGAAAGAGTCATAATTTCAGATGCGTAACTCGTTGATATATTGTCGTTTTCTCCATCAAAATCAAAACTTCCATCGACTATACCAGAAACTTGATCAGTACTATCCATGAAATGAGTTGTTCCATTATTGTTATTTGCTGTACTATCAGATATATCCCCATTTCCACCATCAATATCAGTTTCCTCTAAATGATGAACCATTTGATACCTATTATCCCATACCAAAGTTGGATTTGTTTCCTGGTTAGAACAATCACTGTTATTATAATACATCCACAAATCCACACTTTCTAGTGAGGAAAGATCAGGTATTTTCACCCATGCTGTAAGATTTCCATTTGAATAATTTTCAATTTCATGATCATATTTTGTCTCATTATCCAAATAAGAAATGAATGTGATATCATGTCCATCTGATGATGCTTTTTGTCTGAGATCTGCATCAGATATATTAATTAAAACCGGAAAATCTTTTAACGATCCATGTACTTGACTGTGATTAATCGTTATTTTTTTTCGGAATCCCCATTGATGATCCCACCAATCCGTTGCATCATTATACGCATACACAGTATCATTGCCAAAGGTGAATTTTAGCACATGTCTGCCCATAGTTTGGACCAATGAACATTCATAGACAATGGTAGATGAAGAAAAATTACTGAAAATTACACTTTGGTTTATCCAAGTAGGTTCGAATATTTTAGTCTTATTTTTTACTGATTTAAATAAAAGATCACATGATGAACAATCAGATAGATCCCATGTCGTCTGCTCATCGGTTGAAATCTTTAGATCTGCTGTTCCTTCAACAGAGAAGCTGACCGTCCAGTATCCTCCTTTTTTTGGATAACTTTGCACATTCAAAATGGAAATGGATGGCGTTATTTTCTCAGCTTTGGTTGAAAAAAAACTAGGAGAAAAAGCAGTGTGAACAGTGATACTTATCAATAAAAGAATGGTTAATAGGCAGATTAGCTTAGTCAATCGTTTTTTCCACACCATCTTATCTCTAGTCTCTAAACTTATTTTATCGTTACAGAGGATTAGATCGAAATAGTAAAAATTATGTATTGAAATGAACCCATCGGTATGTTTTTATTGTTCCGTTTTAGAATACTTTTGGAAATATAGCTTTGCATACCCATCTATCCCATCCTCTATATTCACCAAATTACCTCATTCTTATTTAAATATTGCGACTTCAAAAAAATGGTAGAAATATAATGTTGCCCTTTTAAACTTCAGAAAAAAGGATATCTGTGTCATTAAACCTTAGATTTCATTAAAAGTAGCGATTTCTGCCCGTTCCCCATTATAATCAGCTGTTTTAACATGTACCTTAACGGGTATTTCCTTATTATTTTTAGATTGAAATACGGTTTGATACGTTGCATCATCAACACCTTTCAATCGATTCATGTAATGTTGTTCCACACCCTCAAGACCTAATGGAGTGACAAAATCAACTAAGTGTTTACCAACCAGATCCTTCTCAGAAAAACCAAGCATGTCTGCAAAAAGTTTGTTTATTTTTTTAATTCTTCCTCGTTGCAATACCGCTGCTTCAATAGTAAGTGAATTAAATAAATTTTCTTTTTCAATAAGACCTGTGCTGTCTTCTTCACTTGGTGCATCCTCTTGTTTTTCAACTTGATCGATATACGTAGCAGGTTGGGTTAACTCGTGTGCTAATACTTTATCATATTGTTTATTGAGAAATAATTCTTGTTCAGAGAGAAACTGTCGTCGTTTTTCGATTTCTGATTCCAGTTTTTCCAATTTTTCCCGCCATGTGATGAATTCCTCTATTTTATGTTTGAATTCCTTCTTTTCCACAATCATGTCGGTTTCAAGCTGTTCAAGTTTTTGTTTACGTTCCGAAAGCTGCTGTATCATTTGTTGAAATTCATCCCTTTTTTTCTCAATACCTACACTGTCTCTGATAAAACGAAGTTTTATATTAAAAAAATTTTTGAGATTCGTTCTTTTTAATTCAGCAGCTTTCAATTTTTTTTCTATTTTTTCATTTATTTTTTGAGAAGGAATTTTTCTGCTTAATATAACTCTATTATTTTTATAACTTCCAGCACTTGCAAGTTCTTTTATTAAAAATTTTAAAACAT
>CAZQMI010000137.1:4021-5560 GCA_964594475.1 uncultured Thermoplasmatales archaeon | reverse complement strand
CATCCTAATACTGTTATTATTCCCATTCAATGGTAGCTGGTGGTTTATGAGTGATATCATAAACGACCCTATTGACATGTTTTCCTAAGCTATTGGTTATTCGATTGGAAATTGTGTCCAAGACCTCATTAGGTATACCACTAAATGAACAACTCATAGCATCTAAGCTTTCCACAGCCCTAACCGCAATCACATCACCATAGGCTCGTTTATCACCATGAACACCAACGGATTTAACAGGAAGTAGCACGGCAAAGTACTGCCAGGGTAGATCCATCTTTTCATCGGCAGCTGCTTTTTCGATTTCCTCTTCCACAATGGCACAAGCCTCACGAACGATTTCAGTACGCTGAGGCGTTGCTTCACCAATGATACGGATAGCAAGACCAGGACCCGGGAATGGTTGTTTTTCGGCAACAGGCACTTGCAACACCCGAGCAAGCTCCCTTACCTCATCCTTATATAAATCCCTGAGCGGTTCAACAAGTTTCAGATTCATTTTTTCTGGAAGACCGCCTACATTATGATGAGATTTGATGGTGTCACGAAGCTCCCCGCCTGATTCAATCCAATCGGGGGCAATGGTTCCCTGCACCAAGTATTCTATCCTTTCTTCATTTGCTACTTTGTCAAAGATCTCAATGAATTTACCACCAATGATTTTGCGTTTTTTCTCAGGATCTACTACCTTTTTTAGAGCGGTGTAATAATTTTTACTGGCATCAATGAACCGATAATTCAGGTTCATCTCATCCATGAGCTGTTTAACTTGATCAGCCTCATGTTTTCTCATGTAACCAGTGTCAACATGAACTGCAATCAACCGATTTCCGATTGCTTTGTTAACAAGTGCTGCACACACTGAACTATCTACTCCACCAGAGAATGCAATCAATGCTTTTCCTTTCACTTTTCGTTGAATATCCTTGATAGTCTCATTGATAAATGTTGTTTGATTCAGCATAAGCCTTCATTGTGATTTTAAAATCTTCTCTCTCATATTTTGCCGATACTTTTGTAGTTGCTTGGCAATGGTTTTATCCTGTAATGAAAGGATCTCAAGAGCAAGTAGGGCTGCATTATCACCTCGATCAAGTCCAACGGCAGCAACGGGTATACCCGGGGGCATTTGAATAATGGATAAAATTGAATCAAGGTTGACCTTTCCACTGACTGGAACACCGATTACTGGTTTTGTGGTATGGGCTGCCATTGTGCCGGGTAGAGCAGCAGCGAGACCAGCGATTCCAATGAAGACATCTGCTTCATTTTTGGTGGTCAATTCTTCAACGATATCAGGAGTGCGATGGGCTGATGCTACCTTAATATCATAATCCACGGTGAATTGATCCAAGATTTTTTTTGCTTTTTCTGCTACTGGCATATCCGATGTTGATCCCATGATTAATTGAATTTTCATACTGTTCCCTGTCAGGGTATAGATATATATTAATTAATAGTTTCGACGAAGAAAAAAGCTTTTTTTGAACAAACCAATTATATAGGAGGGGCCTATTTCCAGGCCAACATACAACCTAC
>CAZQMI010000137.1:0-4011 GCA_964594475.1 uncultured Thermoplasmatales archaeon | reverse complement strand
CACGATGAAACTTGTTATTTGTGAAAAAAACATAGCAGCAAAACGCATCGCCTCCATTCTTTCAAGAGGAAAGACCAAACAAAAAAAGATTGGTTCAGTTGCCTCCTATGAATTCGATCGAGAGGGGGAACCCTGGACAATTGTTGGATTAAAGGGTCATATCATCAATCTTGATTATCCTAAGAATTACAATGTGTGGTGGCGAATTGCACCCCGAAAGCTTATCCCAATTGAACCGGAGAAAAAAGTCAGTGAAAAACGTATCGCCTCAGCATTAAAAAAACTAGCAAAAAACTCTGATTCTTTGATCGTGGCAACAGATTTTGATCGAGAAGGAGAACTAATCGGAGTCGAAGCACTGGATTTGATTAAATCGTATAATGAGAAGCTCACTGAAATATCCCGTGCACGATATAGTGCTATTACCCCCTATGAAATCAATCAAGCATTCAAGGAGCTTACCGAAGTAGATTTTAATTTATCCGCAGCAGGAGAATCACGTCAGATCATCGATCTCATCTGGGGGGCAGTGCTCACTCGGTTTATTTCATTGACTGCTAATAAAGTAGGAAAAGAATTTTTATCCATTGGCAGAGTGCAATCTCCAACCCTTGCCCTTCTTGTTGAAAAGGAAAAAGAAATTCAGCAGTTCAAACCAACACCCTTTTGGAAAATTAAAGCACAACTCAAAAAGGAAAAAACATTTGAAGCAACGCATGAAAAAGGTAAGTTTTGGAAAGAAGATCCAGTCAAACAGTTGTTTTCAACGCTTAAAGATGAACAACAGGCAACGGTTAATTTAGTTGAAAAAAAGAAGCGAAAAGAAAAACCCCCCGCCCCCTTTAATACCACCTCCTTTATCCAGGCTGCATCCTATCAACGAGTCTCAGCCGCCAAAGCCATGAGAACTGCTGAAGAACTCTATATGAACGGGCTAATCTCCTATCCCAGAACCGATAACACCGTGTATCCAAAAACATTGGATATCGATGCCATATTGGACACATTATCGCAAGCTGGTTTCAGCGAAGAAGTTACAGAAATAAAGAATCATCGACGATCAACACCAACGCGGGGAAAGAAGAAAACAACAGATCATCCACCGATACATCCGGTGGGAGCACCTAAGACGTCACTGACTGGCACAAAAAAGAAAATCTATGATCTAGTAGTAAGACGATTTCTAGCTACGCTTAGTGAGGATGCCATTTCAGAAACGATGAAAGCAGGCTTTGATATCGCTGGTGAAACATTTCTCACAAAAGGATATCGACTGATCGAACCTCGATGGAAAAAGATCTATCATTACATCAAAACACAGGAAACCATCCTTCCAGAGTTATCCGAAGGAGAACATATACCTGTTAAAAAAATCATGCTGCTTGAGGATGAAACAAAACCACCGAAAAGATACACTCAGGGATCACTGATTGCCACCATGGAAAAACTGGAACTGGGCACAAAATCAACACGACATGACATTATCAACAAACTCTACAACAGAAAATACATCACTTTTTCACCATTTGGGCCAACACCGCTTGCTATGGCCGTGGTCGATTCTATGAGTGATACTGATGTAGTGAAACCAAAGATGACTGCTGAACTAGAAGAAGACATGGATAAAATCGCAGAGGGAAAAAAGACCCTTGAAGAAACCATCCAAGAATCACGAGAGATGCTAACTAAAGTAATGCATGAACTAGAGAAAAATAAGGAAAAAATCAGAAAAACCATCAAGGAAGCCCATCGGAAACAACATACCATTGGCACCTGCCCCAAATGCGGCGAAGACCTCATCATTCGTACCTCTCGAAGGGGGAAGCGATTCGTTGGCTGTACCGGCTATCCCAATTGTAAAAACACTTATCCACTGCCACAACGAGGACTGATCAAAAAGACGGATGAAATCTGTGAGCGCTGCAAGGCCCCAGTGATCCAGGTCAAAAGCCGAGGAAAAAAACCCTGGATGCTCTGTATTGATCCCGAGTGTAATCATCAAGATGAAAAAAATAACGCAAAAGAAAAGAAAAACTGATTATGTTTTTTTAATTCCTTCTTCCGTGATGACCCCGGTTATATAATCGTGAGGCGTGATATCAAACGCAGGGTTTTTTACCCTGATCTGATCAGGAACAATATGCTGATTTCTGATATGAGTAATTTCCCTGTCATTTCGTTGCTCAATTATGATATCAGCACCTGTGGAAATAGATGAATCAAAGGTACTGATCGGTGCAGCAACATAGAAGGGAATATCATTTTCCCTTGCCAACACGGCTTTCTCATATGTTCCGATTTTATTTGCCACATCTCCATTCTTAGCAATTCGGTCCGCACCAGTGATAACCAGATCTATTTCACCATTTTTCATATAATAACCAGCGGCATTATCCACGATGAGTGCATGATCAATACCTTCATTTTTAAGTTCCCAAGCGGTAAGTAGTCCCTGTAAACGTGGTCGTGTTTCATCAGCATAGACGAAAATATTTTTTCCATTCCGTTGCGCAATGCGAAATGGTGCTAATGCCGTTCCCCAATCAACTGTGGCAAGTGCTCCTGCATTACAATGAGTAAGCACACGTGTTCCATCCTTTAGTAAGGTATTTCCATGCTGACCAATTCTTTGACAACGATCAATGATGTCATCGACATACCGATGAGCTGCTTGTTCTGCTGATTCTCCTTCTTTGATTGCTTTTTTCATATATTTTATGGCATAAAACAAGTCATAGGCTGTTGGCCTGGTTTGAGCAAGTGTTTTTGCCGTTTTATCTCTCTTATCTTCTCCGATTACCATTCCATATGCTGCTGCGGCACCAATGGCAGGAGCCCCTCGAACGACCATATCTTTGATGGCAAAGGCGACTTTTTCAACGGTATCTGCAACAAAAAGCTCATATTCATAGGGGAGTTTTCGTTGATCAATAAAGGTGAGAACATTATCGGCAAACCATAAAGCTTTTTTCTCTTTTCCATCGATTTTCATATTTTATTTAACTCCATATCCAGTTGATGTAAGTTATCTTTCATTGATTCAAGTGAGGAAGCGGTCATGATGAGATGATCATTCCAGAGAAACTTTTTATGATTCCGTAATGTTTTCAACCATTTTTTTGCTTTTCCCAGTGGATCAAGTCCATTTTCAATGGCGATTTGAGGGATTAGGTGCCTGATTTTATTCAATTTATTAATATTTCTCATTTGTATGGTTATTTGAATCTCTTTTTTTGCATGATGAAGAAACCAATGAACTACGGTTTCATCTATTGGTGTTTTTTCCGCGATGATAAGAATCGTGTTTGACAACGGATTAAAATCGATGATTTCAACAAAATCTTTTCGGGAGATTTGTTTCAGCTGTTGAAATGATGTATTCACTATCACTCGTTTTCCAAAAGAAATACTTATTATACATTCTATCTTTTCACTTTGAAAAAGCTTTTCAACCTGTTTACAAAGCTTCATTAGATTTGGAATGCAAGGACAGTTACACTCCTCTTTTGAAATATATCGGATGGTTATTGGTTGAGCCGTTGGTTTTTGCGATGTCATAGTGTTGTCTACCAGAATGATGAGAGAATCATCCCTTTTTTAATATTGCTAGCATTTACAAACTATGATAGAACAGTTAAATGTATATACTAGGAATCTTATTTGTTTTCACTAGTACAAGGATGGGATACAGTGAACATGCGTTCTATAGAGAGTTATTTTTTTTCAGTTATCGTTTATGAAACTCCATTATATAATACAAGGTGGTCTTCAGCGTATCATCAAAACCATATGAAAGCGAGGGGGAGGGTTTTCTCATGACTGAAGAAACAAAGGAACATACTTCCTATGAGCATATTATTTCTGATTTGGGTAATATGTTAAAACAAAGAAAGAACGTCCCTGAGCTTTCCGAGCAAAAACAAAGTGAAAAAAAACCAAACACCTCTCGGGACCAATCAATAAAGAGTTCTGCTACGGGTATTGAGGAGTTTGATGTGTTGTTGGATGGTG
>CAZQMI010000136.1:0-5586 GCA_964594475.1 uncultured Thermoplasmatales archaeon | reverse complement strand
AAGGTAAGATCAATAGTATCCCAATCATCAAAATCATTTCTCCCTCGTGAACCATCGGAGTAATCAACCATCCGATAAACATATCCATAATTCATTACACTCTTATAATTATGCCATTTCCAGAAATGAAGATGCCATGGTTTCTTTCCAATTTGATCATCACAACCCGGCGTATTCGAGTTGAAAATCCCAAGTGTATGCCCAGTTTCATGCATAATTGCTCCAGCATACACCGTTGCATGGATTTCATCCATGTTCATATTTCTCCACCAAAATCGGTAGATAAGAGGATGATGCGTTGGAATTTGTTGATGACATTTCATCGACACCTGACAGGCATCAAGAGCATCATCACCAACAAAAACAAAACCTGGATACCGGACGGCATGATAAGGTAGTATTGTGTAATGAAATACTCCTTTTCTCCAGAAATGGTCATCTCCATTGAGGAAATACTCATGATAAATCTGCCTGAGTTCAGCATCGGTGGTATCTTCATCAAAAGGAATATTTTTTTGCCCTCCGCCTAAACAGCCATCATCAATATGAAGCACAATGTTTTGTCTTCGAAACGCAGTTTTCAATAAATCCATGGAGAGGTCTGGTAGATGAGTGCCCTCTCCATGAGGGCCGATTTCCATTTGATCGATTTCCATGAAAATGTCTTTTCTATGAGGATCCGAGCCCCATTGCCAGGTTAAAAACTCTTCAACGTTGTCAAGACCGTCTTTATCTATATCCATTTTACTATGATTTTCCCAGTTAAATGGATCATATATCCATATATCATGATGATGCCATTTGGAATATTGATGGCCCCATTTCCATTCCCACTCAATAGGGACGCCATCATTATCAACATCGGTTCCTAAATCGTTTATTTGTGGATCAGTATTATACACATTTACCTCGGTCCAGTAGGGAATGTTATCGTTGTCATAATCAGTTTGATAGATATCAAACCAGATTTCACAATCTCTTTCCTCTTGATAAACACTGCCATCGTCACACCCGTTTAATCGCCCATACCCGCTTACATCAGCATTTATCGGCAGGTCATAGTTAAAATCATCTCCCCTCCAATGTCCCGTTTTGATATCATACACCACATCGACATCAAGACTTTCTCTGTAACGCTCTGAATCAAAATTTTTATTGCTAATATCACAGCATGAATTTCGCCCAAGATTCTTATCCCAGAGTTGGATTTTGATGTTTACAAATTGTTCATCATCAGGAACATTCAGCGTTGCAGACCAATCGCAATCTTCAATGTAACAAGTATTTTTCCAGACCGGGCTGATAAACTCTTTGTTATTAATAAATACCTTCACATAAAAATCTGGGTCACTGAACGAATCAATTTTATCGTGAACACGAATCATTCGATAGTTCTTTTCAAGAGACCGTATTTTTTTAATATCAACGGTGACCGAGATATCTTCCAGGGGATCGTAATCGATCAGATCATTCTCATCATTCAATGTCTTGTTAGTTATCTGCAAGAGATTTAAGCTACTCGATGCATCAATGGTTTCTACATGTATTAATGTAGGAAGTACAAGCATGCCTATAAAGATGAGTAAAAAATATGTTTTTATTTTCATAGTGAGTTTGCCTCCTGTATGTTGGCAAATTATATCTCTGGAAATCAATATTCAAATCTATTATATTAAAGCTTTGATTATATATTATTTATGTGATAATCTCTCTAATCTTAAACAACTATTTTTTGATCTACTTCAAAAAGAAAACGATTAAAAGAATCCATAAAAATTAATAAAATTGAGATAAACGTTGTGTTTTGAATCATATTAGAATAGAATCGTATTACTTCTCTAGATTTATCCGATACCCTTTTTTAAATATAAACGTAACAATTAACAGAATACCAATAAGGATGAATGCAATGAGAACAATTAATTGCTGCAGACTTAACAATGGAAGCTCCCTTGTTTTTGGATGATCGGTTGCCCCAAAGGGCATATGTCCATCCAGATTTAAAGATTCATCAAAAGAAAGCGGGCGGACATCATTAAAATCCCAATGATTCTTCGCTTCAGCATCCCATTTCGCACTTGGAATCCAAATACGAAGATCCGGATCAGCAAACAAAACCACATTTTCTGCGCTATCCCACCACCATTCAACAGGTTCATCATCTTCAAATAGATATTTTATGCCGATTTTAGTTCTTCCTTCCGCATATGATTCACCTATTGTTTTTCCTAATGCAAAATCCCGAGGCGCCTCCTGGAATGCAACACCACCCCAATATGAAGTGGGCCATGGATCTAACTCCTGCATCACTGATCCATGTCTGATAAAAGTAAGATGAAGGAATTTACAGGCGATCAAACATGAATCAGCATGAAAACTCATCGAATGTAAATTATCCAACAGCTCATGATAGTCTTTTCCCGTATTTTCATAATGAAATTTCGTAATCATTGCAGTTATACTATATGGGCCGACCAAACCATCAAAATAATCATCGCGATTCTTTTGGAGCAGAGGAATGTTTGATGGAACTAAATCAAGCCCGGTCTTCAATATCCCCCCATTCAGTAATCCATCTGGATTAGCTAGGCCCAACCAGCCGAGTACCAATCCAATTTCCGCATTAAGTGTCGCTGTATCTGGTTCCTCAGTACTTCCCCATAGTTGATCATATCCTCTCCATGGATTTTTTTCAGCCATTGGATATAGGCCAAGGGGTACACCAATAAGAATCTGCAATAACTTTGATCCCGTAACATCCTCAACCGATGAGGGCGAATACCATGACAATTGACCTCCATTCGAACTATCGCCGTGAAGGACCATATACCAGCTTACAACACCTTTGTTCAAATTGTCAATGGTAACATCGAAATTCGTCGAAAAACAGTTATCATATCCTGCCTTTGAGGTATAAAATGGAGTGATTTCGGTTGCCGAAATATCAGGTTGATAACAACCAGGGATATCCTCATGAAGAAGTCGGGTTCCCTGATCAATCTCATGATAAGAAAGTGATTCACCGGGGATTGTTCCTAATCGCGTCTGATATTTCGTTCCCCAGTATTTACTTGCTCGTTCGTTGAATCGATATCCATAACATCCATAGGTATGCAGAACGGGATGGGTAAATTCTTCCAACGAGGATGGTTTTATTATTTTTAAATTACTTAAAAATGGTTTTTGAAATAAACGGGTAACTAAACCCTGCAATGGCCGAAGTGGTGGAGTGGTTGGCTGCATTCGCACACTTTTGCTTCCATTTTCAAGTTCTACGCTTCCTTTGGCGGCAGGATTGGAAAAAATAAGAGCTGGATAAAAGATATTCCTACTTATGATTTGAGCTGCGTCAACAGGTGTACCAATAATTGTTCCAGGATTTGCTACGCCAGCAAACATCCGCGTCCATGATGGGGCCATATCATACTGCCCTCCTATTGTTAATATTGTTTCATTTCCTTCCTGGTCAAAATTATAATCCTCCAAGAACTCATAGACGTTTCTTCCTGTAAGCACCATTGGTGCAACAGGTAAGGATGAATATCCATTTCCATGTTCACGCCAGAATTCATTATGCCACATAATCCCAGCGGATAATCGAGGATGATTTTCAACAATCAGCAAAGGACTTCCATGATGGGCAGCTGCATATGTTGCTGGTCCAATATAAACAGCTTTTTCAAATTCACCCGCCGGTTCCAACTCGCCGGCCTTTTCGGTATAATACCAATAACTCCAGGGATCAACTGTGGAGAAAATAACATCATTTCTTCCGGTCTTATTCATAATACTTGAGTAACAGGATTCTAGATCAGTAAACCGATCTTTTATAGTAAACGTATGCTCAATTGTTGAATGAACCTGTTTTTTAAGATGATTGCCTATGTCCATAATATAAACATCTTCAACACCCAAGGTTAGTAATGATTCAACTATCTCATCAGAGATCTTATCTGGAGTGATGTAAAATAGAGGACTATTTAATACAGATGCTAAAATAGCACCTTCAGATGCAGATGTCAAATGATCAGCTTTTTTTTCAGAAATGTTCTGACCCCAACTATAGGAAATAGAAAAATCAATAGGTGAGGATATATCATTTAATGAATACACAATAACCTCATAATAATTGTCATCATAACATTGACCAAGCTGGTGGATATCGATTTCCTGATAGGTCTGATCCGTCTTCATCATTGATTCAAGTTCTTCCCCGCTGGGTCCAATAACAGAAAAACCTAAGGTTACATCATTATTATCCCATGATAAATTAAATACAGCATCTTTACAGCCAAATGGCGGTTCTTCCGGGATCTTTAGAGTTACTCCGGGATATTTTGTTATTTCACAATTATACTCTGTGATTCTTCGCCCAAACACATTTTTGAGTGCTTCTAAGGTTTCACCATAAATGAGAAATCGTCCTTCTGATCTTCCAGGCAGAAGATAATGATTAAAACTTTCATCACCTCCTTCAGTAGGCATATTGGTGACGCCAACTCTCCAAGTTCCCGGTTCCAATACGTAAGAAACACATTCCTCATGAGGTCCCTGAGTAATCGTCATGTCTGATGATGCGCTGGTCTGGAGCCAATCTGACTCATATTGGCAATATAATTGAAGATCCGGATCAACCGAAGGAAGCGTGATAATTGAAGGAAAACCTGGAATGGCATCCATTATCTTTGAGTTAATGGTAACAGCGGGATACCATAGATCAGCTTCAATATACTTGTATTTGTCCTCAACGGTAAAACGAGCATATTCAGGAGCAGGTCCGTTTGATCTGGGAACTGTTAATGACTCCTTCCCAACTTCTCCGGATATTTTTCCATTCAGTACTCCATTGAAACGGTTTGTTTGGTCCTCTGTGAAATCCCTTTCAATGACGCTTATTACTGCCTGCTTTGAATACGACCATTCGCTCATAGCAAGCAAACGAGCGATGCTTAATGGATCTTGACTTTCAATGGAATTATATGTGCGTGCATTCCAATCACTTTCTAACTCATGTTTATCAACATTGATTAAGGTGAATTGATCAATCATTCCTCCACAATATTCCATCCAATCCTGCATGAAATATTGAATACTATCATAATCATTTAAAAAAAGATACTTGTCATCATCTGGATAGGAATTATCTTGTTGAAAAAATAAAAGAGGGTGTGAAAAAAGAGTGTCCTTAGCATTAAAGACTGATGTTGGAATCGAAGCAAGATATGCATAATCATCAATATAACTCTGTTTATCGAATTCAACAAAAGTCAATTTTTTTAGAAACTCAGTTTTTTGCCAGGAAATTCCCTTATCAAAAGGTTGAAAAATTGGATTATTATTATCAGAATGACCGATAAATTGAAAATTCCCAAAAACAAAAAGAACTACTAATAAAAATGCAAGAATATGTTTTAATCTGTTAATTTTGATACCCATGCCTATTTTACCTCCTATAATCAAGAAAATGACTTCTAATCGGAATAATAATCATCTATCCCCAAATATAATTAAAATGTATAAATATTTTATTATATATTTCTAAAAAATTAACCCGATAAGTTATCAAAATGAAAATCATTGATTTAT
>CAZQMI010000135.1:0-5639 GCA_964594475.1 uncultured Thermoplasmatales archaeon | reverse complement strand
CAATAGATTTTCATGTTAACTTAACTTACTGTGTACTATTGGGGGTTCACTCCAATTAATATGAATTCTAAATAATCTATTATTAAACTAAATTTAAGTTATTACTAAATAATGTACATACTTATGTTTTTTTCTGTGAATACTTATGGTCCAACCAAAAGACAATAAACAGAGTTTCTTTAGAAGAATCGTAGTACCAGTTGATGGATCAGAACCATCAAGAAAAGCACTCAAAAATGCCATTTTTCTTTCAAAAAAAACAAAATTACCACTCTTGGCAATGTATGTTATTGACATGAATATTTATTCAAAAACACTTGTTTCCGATGAAGTTTCCAAACAATGGAGATCAGTGCTCAGAAATGAAGGTGAGTCACTCTTACATGAAATAGACCAACTTGCAAAACAAAGCAACATTTCTATTGAAACAAAACTCATGGATGGAAATCCTGGAGAAAAAATCATTGAAAACATTAAAGAAAATGATTTAGTTATTATGGGAAGTAAAGGAAAAACCTCAATGGATAGAATTTTTATAGGGAGCGTCTCAGAATTCGTCCTTCATCATTCAAACTGTGCAGTTATGGTTGTTCGCTAAAATATAATAATTACATAACATATGATGAATAATTTAATTGTTTTTCAATTATATGTAAATTATTTATTTATAATAGAACCACTTAAGACATAATCAATGGAAAAAGGAGTTTCAATGGTATATGATGAAAGAAATAGATTTCTCAACATTTTCATCTATTATAAAGCCTCCTTCATATTAGTATAATTTTTGCCTTTATTGCTCCTTTTTCCCCCTTCAAGTAATAAAAAGTAATCAAGTGAAAATCAATTCTGTTCATTTTTTTTAACATAATATATTTACTTGTATTAACAATTTTTAATCATTCCTTTAACTATTTTTGAGCTATATTTAATTTTAATTTGAGTTATTTCTAAATACCGCGCATCCTTGGTTTTTTACCGTGTTTCATAATGAATAATTCAGAAGTAGACATACAAAAGCAAACATACCAGAGAATAATCATACCAGTTGATGGATCAGATTACTCAAAAAAAGCAGCCAAAATAGGAAGTTTTATTGCAAGAAGAACTGAAACGCCATTGATTCTTTTTCATGTTAAAGAAATTCCAGCAACTGCAGTTCCACCAGGAGAGGTGACCTATGCTCCAAATCTTTCTGAGACATTAGATGAACATGGAAAAAATCTTCTCAAAGAAATAAAAGATATCTGTGATTGTGAAGACCTTGATATTCAAACAGAACTTGTCGAGGGAATACCACACAATGAAATTGTTGATTTTGCAACTAAAAAAGATCTTATCATTATGGGAAGCAAAGGACACTCTGCTATTGAACGTATTTTTATTGGAAGTACATCCGAAAATGTATTGCATCATTCCGATTCATCAGTTATGATTGTTCGATAAATTATCACATAGAAATTATCATAAATAATATGTATTCAACACCAAGAGGATGGTACCATCATGAAAAATGAAAAACAAATACAATTAACAGAGGAAGAAAAGAACGAAGAAACAGAAGCAGATGAAAACCTTAAAAAATGTGATATCTGCGGAGAATACCACGAGAAAAGTATCACCCATGGAATTGATATAAAAGGTCATAAAAAATATATTTGCCAGGATTGTGCAGATACCATCCATGGCCTAGTATAAACATATAATTATATGTAAATAAACAAAAGAAACTACCTTGTAATTCAATAACAACATTTGATGATTACTAAGTAAAAATGATCAATTATAAAAAATAAAATTTATGGGAGAATCATGTCAACAATAGCTGTACTAATAACAGATCAATTTGAAGATGTAGAATATACAAAACCTGCTGAGGCATTCAAGGATGCAGGACATGAACTTGTTCATGTCGGCTTGCGAAAAGAAACCACAGTAAAAGGAAAAAAGAATGAAACACCAGTTACTATAGATATAGATTTCAATAAAGCATCAGTAGATGATTATGATGCCATTTTTATCCCCGGTGGATACTCACCTGATAAATTGCGTGCTCATCAAAACGCTGTTGATTTCATTAAAACAGCTGCAAAGAAAGAAAAAATATTTTTTCTCATCTGTCACGCAGCTCAATTACTCATTTCAGCAGATGTCCTAAAAAATAGAACAGTAACAGGGTGGAAATCGATTATTCAAGATATTAAAAACGCTGGTGCAACCTATGTCGATGAGGAAGTTGTCATTGATGATAATCTCATCAGTAGTCGGAGTCCAAAGGACCTTTCAGCATTTATTAATGCAAGTCTTAAAAAATTAAAAGAAGAAAAAAAAGCCAAAGGTGAATAATATGGGTAAAAAAGCAAGAGAAATAATAGATATAGATGCAAATAAAGTGATAAGTATGCTTAATAAAGCATATGCAAACGAATGGCTCGCACATTACCAATATTGGATTGGTGCAAAAATTGTGACTGGACCTATGCGAAAAATGGCCATATATGAACTCAATGAACACGCCGAAGAAGAACGTGATCATGCAAACCAAATCGCTGAACGAATCATCCAACTCGGTGGGACACCATTACTCTCACCACAAGACTGGTATGATGAAACCAGCTGCGGGTATAAAACGCCAACCGATCCAACAGTGGACACATTAATCAAACAAAATCTCGAAGGAGAACGATGTGCAATCGATGACTACCAAAAACTACTAGACACGGTTAAAGAAAAAGACCCAATCACTTATGATCTGATTTTAGGAATCTTAGATACTGAACTTGAACATGAAGAAGACCTTCAATCAATCCTTGAAGATATTGAGGTAATGAAAAAGAAGGTGTAAATATATGGAAGCAAAGACAGAACAAAAATTAGAAAATTTGTTACAAGAAGCTGACTGGAAAAAAGAAAAACATGTTCCAGTGATCGATTGTCCAGATGAAATCAGTAAAGAAGAATATTTCGAAGTAAATGTTGGATTGGGTAAAGAGATTGCTCATCCCAATACGACTGAACATCATATCCAATGGATAGAGCTTTTTTTCCTTCCTGAAGACGAAAAATTTCCTTATCATCTCGGAAGATTTGAATTCAACGCACATGGCGCAAGCACTGATGGACCTGATACCAGTACCGTATACACCCAACATAATGTCACTACACAATTTAAAACCGGCAAACCTGGAACAATTCTAGCGATGGCTTACTGTAATATTCATGGTCTATGGCAATCATCGAAACAAATTGATCTTAAATAAAAACTTGAGACGAGGATACTCATGACCAAAAAACTCTTTGATCTCACTGGCAGAACCATAATTATAACTGGAGCAAGCCGTGGACTGGGAAAGTCCATGGCAATCGGTGTTGCACAACATGGAGCTCATGTGGTTATTACGGACATACTTGATACTGCTGATACTGTTGAGGAAATCAAGCAATATGATGAACAAGCAATTGGACTCGATGTTGATGTCACTAATAAAAAAAATGTTGACCATATGGTTGAAAAAACTCTTGATCTCTTTGGATCCATTGATGTGCTCATAAACAATGCAGGCATTCTAAAAACAGCAGATGCTGAAACATTCAGTGAGAAAGATTGGAAACAGGTCATTGATGTCAATCTCACCGGACAATTTCTCTGTGCACAAGCCGTAGGTAAACAAATGATCAAACAACAATCTGGAAAAATCATCAATATTTCAAGTATTGCTGGTCTATCCGGATATGCATCTTCAGCACCATATAGTGCAAGTAAAGCTGGAGTCATCTCGTTAACAAAAACACTTGCTGCCGAATGGGGAAAACACAATGTAATTGTGAATGCGGTCTGCCCAGGTGTCTTTGCCACAGATATGACTGATGATTATCTAAAAGATGAACAATTCCAACAGATGATTAAATCAAATGTGCCACTAGAACGACATGCAGAACCAGATGAACTCATTGGAACCATTGTTTATCTAGCATCAAATGCATCTGATTATATGACTGGTCATTCTCTGGTGATTGATGGAGGATGGGTGGCAGGACTCTAATGAACGTAGAATAAAAGCAAAAACCCAAATAAAAAAATAAAAGATATATTAACTAAAAACAAATAACAGTTTTATTTTGATACAATGAAAACCTATCCCTTGTTTCAAAAAATAATTGTTATTTGCTTAATTATTTTTCTTAACATCCATCTTGTATATGCTCAGCCATTCATCGGAGAAGATGATCAATATCAAAAAAATATCAAACGCGGAGAATCAGATACTTTTTACTGGATCATTTCAAAAAACTCATCTGATAATTACGCAGTCTCAGTTGAATTAATTGGTTTTAATGATTGGTCGACTGATATTCATCCAAAATCATTTGTTTTATCAGACATTTATACCTATGAAACAGTACGAGTCAATATTACAATTCCGCAATATCCTGAAAAAGAAATTGCCTCTGCAACGGTTCGATTCTCCTATCGACAACTCAATAATTCATATATACAGAACATTACAAAAACTATTCAAGTAAATATTGTGGGTTTTTCCTATAGTGGTGAAGAAAATACCATATTTGGGGGATTTCAAAATCCACTTCCACCACCACTGAATACACCCTATGGTGCTTTAATTCTAAATATCATCATTTGGTTTTTCATTGCTGGATTTATCTATATTATCCTAAAATATCTCATCACTGGACTAGTCAAAAAGACAAAAACACAATTAGATGATGCAATTGTAGAGATTATACGAAAACCGATTCTAATCTCTGTTTTTCTCTATGGAATAATCACATCAATCATTAGATTGGGTATACCTATAAGTATTCGGGAGACACTGTATCAAATATATATATTCATCATTCTAGGAATTGTCATTTATGTGGTTTATACGATTTATAATAAAATATTAGAAGAAATAACAATGAGAAGAGGTGGGAATTCATCAACTTTTGGAAAAGTGCTTCGACCAATTTTCCGGATCATTGGTGCAGTGGTTATTATCATCGGAGGATTGATCTATGCACTATCCGTCATCGGAATTGAAGTCACTGCATTACTTGCCGGAGCAGGTGTTTTTGGACTTGTGATTGCTTTTGCAGCACAGGATACACTTTCAAACTTTTTTAGTGGCATTCATCTTCTTCTTGATAGACCATTTCGTATTGGCGATATAATTCTTTTAGAAAGCGGTGAATACTGTCGAATTGAAAACGTTGGAATGAGATCTACAAAGCTCTATAGTCTCTTTGATCATGAACTTATCATTCTACCAAATAACACCATTGCTAATCAGCGAATAATTAACATTGTCAAACCAGATACAAGAATACGTCAGAAAATAGAGGTTGGCGTTGCATATGGATCTGATGTAGAAAAAGTAAAACAAATTCTCTATGATTGTGCCTCAGATCATGAGAACGTGTTAACAGATAATGAGTATAAACCGCTTGTTCGTTTCATGGGTTTTGACGACTCAAGTTTGAATTTCCTGCTGATATTCACTGTTGATGAGGTAATGAACCAATGGAAAACAAGAAGTGATATCGTCACTGAAATAGATACACGATTTAGAAAAGAAGATGTGACTATCCCATTTCCACAACGAACCATTTGGTTTAATAAAGTCAAAGAGGCGCAAAAA
>CAZQMI010000134.1:0-5906 GCA_964594475.1 uncultured Thermoplasmatales archaeon | reverse complement strand
AATAAGATAATAAAGGAGCTACAGCGAAATGATGCTAGATATGTTATCGGTTATGAACCCGCAATAAGAAATATATTAGTAAAATAAAATTTTCTAAGTTTCAAGGAGAACGTGTTTTTGTGTATATTACATAATTATCATGAAATCGAATCAAGTGATTATTACATCATTTTTGAAGGAAATACGTATTAGATGATTCTCTCTCATTGTGCTCAAAAGCTCATGTATCCATTGCCGTTGAATACATCAACATATTAGTTTCACAACTAAAAAACTGATACAAGGGCCGGAGTAAACCACACCAGACTGCATATCATCGTAACTTTCTTAGACAATTGATCATTAGCTTTTATTTGAGAATATGTTTTAAAATATCCTCTGCTGCGGTATGAGGGTCAATTTCCTTTTTCCAGATACGATCGATGAGTTGTTCAATTTGTACTTTAAACTGCTTTTCACTAAAAATAAATCCCATCAACCGATTGCGGATAATTTCAATGAGTTCAGCTTCATACCGCATCCTTCTTTGTTTCTCAAAACCTCTGTTTTTTTCTAACATGAGTTTATGATCTTCTATTGTTGATGCTAATGTATCAATCTCTTTACCCTCTTTTGCAATAGTCTGCACGATTGGCGTAATATAATCCTTATTGCCGCATTCAATTTCCACAAGACTTTGCACTTCAGCAACGGTTTGTTCAACACCCGGTCGATCTGCTTTATTCACCACATAGATATCAGCGATTTCCATGATACCTGCTTTCAAGGTCTGAACCGAATCACCAAGACCTGGGACTACCACCACAATAGTGGTATCGGCGATCTTAATGATGTCGACTTCAGCTTGTCCCACTCCAACAGTTTCCACAAGAATGATATCCTTTCCCGCAGCATCAAAGATTTCAGCGATATCATAGACAGAACTGGTCAATCCACCTAGCATACCCCGAGTCCCCAGACTTCTGATGAACACCCCTTCATCCATGGCTAGTTCCATCATACGGATCCGATCACCAAGCAGCGCTCCGCCAGAAAACGGACTGGTAGGATCAACAGCGATGATACCAACAGTTTTTCCTTGTTTTCGATACCACTTGGTTAATTCATAAATAATCGTGCTCTTTCCACATCCCATCACCCCAGTGATTCCGATCACCTGCGCCTGACCGGTATGAGCATGGATTTCTTTCATCGCTTTAAACCCATCAGGGTGATTATTTTCAACCAGGGTGATCAATCGAGCGATTGCTCGCGGGTCACCATCAAGCACACGAAAAGAAAGACTTTCCGTCATTGTTTCACATTCTTTTTAACAAAATCAACGATTTCATCAACAGGGGTACCCGGGCCAAACACTCCACTGATTCCTTTCTTTTTTAGCTTTGGAATATCCTCCTCAGGAATGATACCACCACCAACAACAATTACATCATCCATGCCCTTTTTCTTCAAAAGATCTGCGACATCAACAAAAAGAGTCATATGCGCACCTGATAGTAGACTCAGTCCAACTACATGCACATCCTCCTGTATCGCTGCTTCCACGATCATTGCTGGTGTTTGATGAAGTCCTGTATAGATCACTTCCATGCCGGCATCACGAAGCGCACGAGCAACCACTTTTGCCCCACGGTCATGTCCATCAAGTCCTGGTTTGGCGATAAGCACGCGAATTTTCTGTTTCATTCTCATTTCACTCCTTATATCATGTATTTAATACAAACTCGGTTCTCTATATTCACCAAATTCATCCCTGAAGACCTGACAGATCTCACCCAAGGTCGCATACTCATGTACACAGTCAAGAATATGCGGCATCAAATTATCATCACCTCGGGCGGCCTTTCTTAGTTTTTCCAAGTAATGATTCACTTTTGTTTGATTTCGGTTTTTTCGTAACTGCTGCAAACGTTTGATCTGACGGTGCTCACCTTGTTCATCCATTTTCAATAGGGGGATATCGATATCCTCATCGGTCTGATAATTATTCACCCCGACAATGGTTCGTTTCTTATCATCGATTTCCTTTTGATATTTATAGGCTGCTTCAGCGATTTCTCGTTGGAAGAACCCTTTCTCAATAGCAGGAATCACCCCTCCGAGTTGCTCTACACGGTCGAAATACCGATAGGTATCCTCTTCCATCTTATCTGTCAGCCATTCAACGTAATATGACCCGCCCAAAGGATCAACGGTATTGGTCACCCCGCTTTCCTCAGCAATAATCTGCTGTGTTCGTAATGCAATCCGAACTGCTTTTTCACTGGGAAGAGCGAGTGCTTCATCCATGGAATTGGTATGAAGAGACTGGGTTCCACCAAGAATGGCAGCAAGTGCCTGCATGGTTACTCGAACGATATTAATCTCAGGTTGCTGAGCGGTCAATGAACATCCCGCGGTCTGAGTATGAAAACGCATTAAAAGAGACCGGGTCTTCTTTGCACCAAGTTTTTTCATTTCCTTTGACCAGATCCTTCGAGCAGCCCGGTATTTAGCGATTTCTTCAAAGAAATCATTATGCGCATTGAAAAAAAAGCTCAACCGAGGAGCGAACTTATCGATATCAAGACCACGTTCAATTGCCCATTTCACATACTCAATACCATCACCAAGAGTAAATGCAAGTTCTTGAACCGCGGTGGATCCTGCCTCTCTGATATGATAACCACTTATACTGATGGTGTTCCATCGGGGGACATCTTTGGACCCATATTCGAAGGTATCAACAATGAGTCGCATGGATGGTTCAGGTGGGAAAATAAAGGATTTCTGAGCAATGTATTCCTTTAAAATATCATTCTGAATGGTGCCACCAATAAGATTTTTACTGATGCCTCTGTTCTCCGCATTAGCAATATAGAATGCCCAAATAATTGCTGCTGGACCATTAATGGTCATACTGGTAGTTACTTTATCGATTGGAATATCTTGAAACAAAATCTCCATGTCCTTTAGTGATGAAATGGCCACACCGCATTTTCCGAATTCACCGCGGGCTAGGGGATGATCCGTATCATAGCCATATAAGGTTGGGTAATCAAAGGCGACACTTAAACCCGTTTCACCATGATTAAGCAGATACTTATAGCGTTGATTTGTTTCTTCAGCTGATCCAAATCCAGCGAACTGCCGCATGGTCCACAGTCTGCCGCGATGCATAGTAGCATGAATGCCTCTAAGAAAAGGGAATTCACCAGGAAAACCTCGATCTGAAAGATACTCATCATCCTTAACATCCAATGGGGTATATAATGGATTGATCTTGATGGAGGATAAATTCTCAAAATCCTTCTTTCTCTCTGGATGTTTCTTGGTCAATGCCTCATAGTTTTCCTTTTCCCAGGTTTTCTTGGCTTTTTTAATGGCCTCAAGGGTTTTTTTTTCAACCATGTATCTTTCACCTATTTTGAATTAAAAATCAATTCCTTTCCGTGACTCTATTCCTCTTTGGTATGGATGTTTGATTTCAAGCATCTCTGTGACCAGATCTGCATTTTGAATAAATTTTTGATCTGCATATCGACCAGTTAATACCAATTCCAATGGTTCTGGTTTCTCTTTCAATAGTCGCAGAACATCATCAAGAGCAATCAATCTGAAATCAACAGCGACATTAATCTCATCAAGAATAATCATATCATATTTGTTATTATTTATGATTTGTTTGGCATAGGCGAAACCCTCTTGAGCCATATCAATATCAATCTGCTCAGGATTCTCTTTATTCACGAATTCATCACGCCCATGCTGAGAAACCGAAAAAAGTGGAAGATGTTCAATAGCATCGATCTCACTATACCGCCGACCTTTCATAAACTGAACCATATGAACCTTAAATCCTACACCAGTTGCTCGCAAGCCAAGACCAAGCGCGGCAGTCGTTTTTCCCTTTCCAGAACCAGTATAGACATGGATGAGACCCTTTTTCACTCTTACAGCTCCCCAGGTTATGAATAAATAGTTCTATTATATGTTTTTCTTTTTACAAATGAACACTTTTTCATTTGCAATTTATCACATTAATCAATTATGAAATTGGGTTAATTTTTTTAGAATTAATGATTTATAACCGTTTCAATAATAAAAATTTTGTAAATTTATTTAAACCAGTGATTCTATTTGTTATTGGGGGGAGAAAGAAATGAAAAAAAATTTACAATATAGGGCAATCGGATTTCTTATCATGATTTTCGCGATCATGGTAATCGTTTCATCAACGATTAATGGCTCTATTATCAGTCAACATACTATTATAGAAATTGATAATGAAAAAAACCATAATTCATTGAAAACGGTTTTCAATGATCCGCCAATAGAAGAGTGGAATATAACCTATGGTGGAACATCCTATGATTTGGGATTTTCCGTTATTCAGACAAGTGATGGTGGTTTTATTACCACGGGATTTACACGATCTGAGGAAACAGTTTCAGATCAAGTGGTGTTACTCAAAACAGATGCAAATGGACGTGAAGAATGGAATAGAACATTTGGGGGACCGGATTCTGATGGTGGAAAATCAGTAGAGCAAACAATTGATGGTGGCTATATTATTACTGGTTTCACCATTACATATGGTACCGGTCTTTGTGATGTCTGGTTAATAAAGACCGATGAAACGGGTCAAGAGGAATGGAATACAACCTTTGGCATATCCAACAGTGATGGCTTTTGTTTTGGCAATTCAGTAAAACAAACAATTGATGGCGGTTATATTATCACAGGAATTAAGCAAAATTCAGCTTTTCCTAATGATGATATCTGGTTGATTAAAACAGATGCAACGGGCCAGGAGCAATGGAACAAGACTTTTGGAGGAAAAAGTGGTGAAGAAGCACTCGTAGTAGAACAGACTAATGATAGTGGCTTTATCATTGCAGGATGGACCAGTTCGTTTGGTGAGGGTCGCAGCGATGCTTGGTTAATTAAAACAGATTCTAGTGGTTCGCAACAATGGAGTAAAACGTTTGGAGGAACCAATTTTGATTGGTTTGAATCACTCGAGCAAACAAAAGACGGTGGATTTATCATCACTGGATGTACCCGTTCATTTGGATCAGAATCATATGATACATGGTTGATGAAAACAGATGAACAAGGAAAAAAGCAATGGAGTAAAACGTTTGGAGGGCCAGAAACTGACAGCGGTGAATCCGTAAAACAAACCGTGGATGGAGGCTATATCATAGCTGGTTATACCCTTTCATATGGCCAAGGTTCAGAAGATGTCTGGTTGATCAAAACAGATTTAGATGGTATTGAGCAATGGAACAATACTTTTGGAGGACCGGAAAATGATGGAGCATATTCAGTGGAACAGACCAGTGATGGCGGGTTTATCATAACGGGGTGGACATGGTCCTATGGGTACGCTCTTACTGATCTGTGGTTGATCAAAGTAGAAGGTGAAAACAAACCTCCAACTATTGCCTTTAGCAATCCGAAAGATGCATTTGTTCATTTCTCTGGTATTCCTCTGCTTTCAGGAATATCATCTCCTATAGCTGATGCATTTTCACTTGGTGGATTTAGATTACGACCGATACAAATTAATGCTATCGATGACAAAGACAGACCAGAAGATCTAACCCTTGAACTATATATTAATGATGAAAACAAAGGACCATGCATCTGGAATACTGATACAGAACAATTCGAATATGAATGGACCGGTTGGGCATTGGGTACATATTCAATAATGGCCAAAGCAACGGATACATATAATGCTGAAAGTGAATCGGTTTCAATGGATGTTTGGAATTTCTGTTTCATCCCATAAATAATTGACTATTGCTGTCTGATATTCATTCTTTTATTTACAATTCCACTATAGATTACAATCATTTTTTTATGGAAAGATTTATGTTGCCATATTTTATTTGCCCTCTCCATGCAATTAGAATTAA
>CAZQMI010000133.1:0-6125 GCA_964594475.1 uncultured Thermoplasmatales archaeon | reverse complement strand
TTATTGGTTGAGACCATCCAAAATCTTCTAAAACAGAATAATTCCTTAATTTATAATCGCTACAATATGGAGTAAAAACAACCATAATATTTACATGACCTCCATAATCACTGATTTTTTTCGAAAGACCATAAAAACCCTTGTGAGGGGGATGATGACTGCCGCCGATAAAATAATCATCAAAGGTCCAAAATATTTTTTTTTCTGTGAAATACTCTTTTATGGGTGATGCATCACTATCCACGGGGATTTCTTGTGATTTTATGATAGGTTGAAAAAGAGCTATAATAATCAAAAATAGAAAAAAATATCTTAATTTAAACATAATCATCCTCACTTCATTCATTGATAATATAATAATTTGAATACAATTTAATTATTTTTTTAAATATAAATTGTTAAACATAATTTTGTTTTCTCATTAATAATTTTTATTTTCTTGTATTGTTCTTCTGACTATATCTGGAATTGTATTAAGCAATATCCCCATGAACAATCCTAACGCACCAAGCATCAACAACACACCCGTGATCAACGCATAAGAAATCGGAAACACACCCGTTACATTATACACCTGAAAGGTCAAAATACCAGCAAACACCCCCGCAATCACCAACACAAACCCAGGAGCACCAATAAACAACAACGGATGCTTCTCAGCAACCAAATACAACACCTGCGCAAGCACACCAAACCCATGAGAGGTAGGCGTCTTGGTACTCGTCCGGCTACTTGGACCAACACTTTTATATTTACAGGTAATCGGAGACGAATCAATAGTCAATCCAGTATCAGCAGCAATCAACAACTGCTCACTTTCCGTAGTAAAGGCATTACCCTTCAACCGGGGATAAATACTACTCACCGCTTTTTTCGAAAACGCCCGAAACCCAGACTGCGAATCCGTCAAAACACCGTTACTACCAACACTAGTGGTATAATCAAGAATGCGCTTACCAACCCGTCGGTACAAGGGCATCTCCGTTCGAGAACCCGCTCTCAACCCAATAGAAATATCAACATTTTCAGAAAGCTTCTCCAAAACCTGAGGGATCTCAGAAGGATTATGCTGCCCATCACCATCAAGGGTGACCACACGATCAAAACCTTCCTTCAACATGAAAGAAAACCCGGTCTTGATGCCAGCGCTTTTCCCCAGATTCCTAGGATGAGAAATCACCGTTGCGCCCAGTTCACGAGCAATTTCTGCGGTCTCATCCGTACTCCCATCATCAACCACAAGGATCTCATCAACAAACCTACGGGTCCGAAGAATAAGACTACCAATGGTATGCTCCTCATTAAAACAAGGAATCACCGCAAGCGTACGAAGCGTCTCATCTGATGAAGATTTCATTTCTTTCAATGAACTCTTTTTCATCTGAGAAACCAATTCATCCTCCGCAGCAAGATTACCAGCTTCAGAACCACACGAAAGAAGATCCTCAGAAATCTGCCGCTGAGCCGATTCAGGAATCAACTCATCGTTACCTTCGTTTTGAATACGACTGTCCTTATCAACTGATGAAACACTGGTTCCCTCTTTCTTCATAAACGGTCAAAACCTAAGCAATACGTATTTATTAAAACCATTCAATCTTTTTATAGCTTACGCTACCAACCCTTTATCAATCCTATCACACCGGAACAAACCAGTCAATTCAATGATAAAGGAACCTGTTATATAATAATCACAACGATATAATTCGATCAAGATCAATATTAGATGGATCACAATACCGAGACACAATCTCAACAAAGACCTCTTTCTGATCCGATCCAAACGCACCAAAGGTATCATCCAGATACTCATGTGCCTCGATTTCCTTAGACATCAACCGTTTCTGACACTGAGCAAGCGATAACTCATAAGCCACTCGAGAAAGCGCACTCATCCAAAACCCCTTTTTCCGAGGACGGTCATCAGAAACATTTCTCACCGTACCACAGTGCACACACCAACTATGACGCTCAACAGCGGTATCATTATGGAAATGAGTAGGAAACCAGACCTTCTGTTCCTTAGCACAAGCTTGATGAGTACATCCTGGCATAGGATTATTTTTCTCCCTTTACATGCTTCTCTGAATAATTCAGCACCCTAATTTAAATGTTTTCCCCTTTAAAAACATAAATCATATAAATAAAACATCGATTCCACCTAATAAAAAAAAGGTAGGGATGCAGCGTACCGTGACCAAAAAACCCTCTGAAACCGGCGATATCTATAAAAATAAGAAGAAACAATCAAGCATACACGACATCTATACCCATTTAGATGGCATACACCTACCAAAAAAATCAAAAAAACAACAAACACAACCCTCTGCGACTATGAAAGAATCAGAACCAAACCAGGAAAAACAATCATCTGATCAAGAATTCATCTACCAATGTCCTTACTGTAAAGAACTCATCACCTTTGACCAACCCATCGATGCAGATAGTAACATTGAATGTCCACATTGTGGATACCATTACATTCACCCCTTCCATGAGACAGACAAAGAAATCAAAACACAGACAAAAACAACAGAAAAAAAGACAAAAATCCTGCCACACATACCCCGACCACATATACGATTCCATCGACCAAGCAAAGAAGAAAAAACAACCAAAACAGAAAAAACCAGCACAAAACCATTTTTTTCAACACAACCCTCATCAAAAACAAAACCATCAACAACAATGGGAAGTAAAATCAAATCCATCATTCCCAAAAGAAAAAAGAAAACCCTTATAAAATCATATATACCACCCATAAAAGAAGACAAAAAAACAAAGAAAACACCACTACCAAAGAGAATCAAACACCTCCTCAGATCATATTACATCACTTTCCCAGATCCAAAAACCCTCCCAAACACCATAAAAAAAACAATTATCAACAACCCCATCGAATCACTCATCATCATCATCGGCCTACTCTTTTTCATCGTTCCAACCCTTGAATCCATCAAAATAGCAATCACCCTAGTCCTCATCGGATCAATCCTACTGCTCTTTCCCACCACCACAACAAAGACACTAACCAAAAAAACACCACCGCCACCACATCAAACACGGATCAACGCCATCAAAACCCAGCTCATCGACATCAAAAACCGACTCAGCATCCAAGAAACCATCAGCATCCTCCTCATCATCTGGATCCTCTTTCTCTTCATGATCACCACCACCCAACAACTCGACATCTACTTCATCCTCATCTTCATCGGATTCCTCCTCACCAAGGAACTTGCATCCAACATCCTCCCACAAAAAACACAATCACATCTAACCATCTACATCCTCATCTTTCTCATCGCCTATATATATTTAATAATTCAAAAAGTTCTTGAAACCATGAACACTATCAGCTAAAAAAAAATCATGAGGACCCTATGAAATACGTTTATGATAAATACCCATTTGACGTCCTACTCTGCCTTTTAATCAGTATCCTACTCATACCCCTAGCCATCGCAGGAATATCCGGAGCAATACGCATCGCCATCGGCCTCCCCGTTATCTTATTCATCCCCGGATATCTATTCATGTTTGCCATATATCCCTATCAAAAACAAAAAAACAAAGGAATCGACACCATCGAACGCATCGCACTCAGCTTCGGTCTCTCCCTAGCCATCGTCCCCCTCATCGGCCTCGGCCTCAACTACACCCCATGGGGATTAACACTACCAAGCATTCTCACATCAAACATCCTCTTCATCGTCATCATGAGCATCATCAGCTACTACTGCTGGATCAAAACAGCAGAGCAAAAACGATTCATCATCTCATTTGAACTCAACATGCCCAAACACGACACCACCATCGACAAACTCCTCACCATCTTTCTCATCGCTAGCATCCTGATTCTTGCTAGCACCATCGTCTATGCCCTCATCACACCCCGACAAGGTGAACAATTCACCGAATTCTACATCCTCGGAGAAAACGGCATGCTTGATGACTACCCACAACAACTCAACGAAGGAGAAAACGGAACCGTCATCATCGGCATCGCCAACCATGAATACCAACAAATGAACTACACCATTGAAATATGGCTCTCAGAAGAAGAAACCATCTATAACACCACCACAGAACAAAACAAAACCATCTATGAACATCTCTACTACTATGACAACCTCACCGTCAGCCTGCCACATACGGATGCTGACATCGAAAAAGACTGGCAGGAACAATGGGAAACACCCTACAGTTTCTCCATCAACCAAACCGGAACATACAACCTCTACTTCCTCCTCTACACCGATCACATCACCACTGAATACGACACAAACACCGATTACGCATCCATCGCCGAACAAAAACTAGATCCAGACCAACGAACAGCCTACCGAGCACTCAACCTCCTCATCACCGTAGAATAAACCACATTTCTCCTTACCTTTTTTCAAACATTATAATTAAGATTAAACAAAATGAAACCTATTGTAAAATAAACTTTATATAAGGGGAAATCAACCCTTATATGAGCATAAAATATAATTACCATCATTAGATGAACATGAGGATGAACTCAAATTCACTTTGAACAATTAAACTACCATCACAATGGAGAACAACAAAACAATGAACATACTCGTCCTTGGCGCAGACGGATACATCGGCTTTCCACTGGTCTGCAATCTTGCAAGCAAAAAACACACCATCATCGGTGTTGACAACCACTACAAACGAGATGGAAACTGCTCAGTTACAAAGATCGCAAGCATCAAACAACGAACACAAGCAATCAATGATCATTTCCCCAACACCTACCAGTTCATCAAAGGAGATATCACCAACTACGACTTCCTACAACATCTTATCAACAAACACAACCCAGACACCATCGTTAACCTCGCACAAATCCCATCCGCACCCTTCTCCATGAGCAGCATCCACAACGCACAAAAAGTCATCACCAACAACGAAATCGGCACCCTCAACCTCCTCTGGGCAATCAAAAACAAAGACATCCCCCTGGTTCAAATCGCATCCATGGGAGAATACCAATTCGTCTGCTGGGACTGCATCCCCGACGGCTTCATCGAAGTCAGCTACCAAGGTAAAAAAGAAAAAATACCCATCCCAAAAGACCCCCTAGACTTCTACCATGCAAGCAAAGTCAACATGACCACCCTAACCATTCTAGCATCAAAAATATGGAATCTACACACCACCGAAATCTACCAAGGAATCGTCTATGGCATCAACCATTTACACAACAGCGATCCCAGACTGCTCACTCGCTTTGACATCGATGAACGCTTCGGCACCATCATCAACCGATTCACCGCACAAGCAGCCATCAACCATCCCCTCACCGTCTACGGCAAAGGAGGACAACAACGACCATTCCTCAGCCTCAAAGACAGCATCCGCGCACTCACCCTCGCCATAGAAAAACCACCCAAAGAAAACTACCGAGCCATCAACCAATTCTCAGAAACCTACAGTGCAAAAGACCTTGCCAACCTGATCTCAACGGTTGCCAAACAACAAGGATTAACCCCAAAAATAAAACACCTACCAAACCCCAGATCAGAACCAGAAGATGACTACCACTACAACCCAGACAACAAAACCCTACGATCACTCGGATTCAACGAAACCACCACCGTAAAAGAAGAAGTCACCCATACCATACCCATCATACACAAAAACAAAGACCGCATCAACAAAGACTGCATCCTCCCAAAGATACAATTCTAAAAATAGAAAGTAATACTCATTTTTTGATTATTTACTGAAGTGTCATTTGACATATATTTTAACCATCAAAACTGTTTCTTTTAGATTGATCTATTGATTTACAGACGTATGAGTCTCATCGTTACCTTTCAATTTCATATCCTATCTGATAATGGCATAGTAAAGAATGGTTTAAAGAAAAACATACCTTTATTTTTTAGATTTTTCAGTGTGATTAACCTGTTCTAATAAAAATTTATATGCTGGAACCATTTGTATGATCTTGTTGTTACATTCTTTTGTATCTTCTATCGTATTTGTCAGTACAATCCCCTGTTTGATGTTCTTTTTATCCATAAACTTTTGGAGACTCTCTGTTTCGATCTTACCGTATTTAATCTCGATAGGTTTTAATGGTTCATTTAATTGGATGATATCTA
>CAZQMI010000132.1:0-6367 GCA_964594475.1 uncultured Thermoplasmatales archaeon | reverse complement strand
TCACCAGGAATAAAACTAAAAAACACCTGCCACCACGAAACACCCGAAGACACACTACTAGCATTCTCCACAGAAACAAAACCATCAAACAACAGATGATCAGGCAGATAATCAGACACATTCACCGCAAACACCGGCAACAACCCAAAGTTCTCCACCGTCACACGGAACCACACCACATCACCAACCAATGCATCCACACCATCATCAACCCACACAGACCCATCCAATGATACCTCCTTCTGCACAGACAACCCTGATGGACACACCACTTCAACAGTGGCGTTATCATGGTCATAGACCCAGATGGGGCAGCAGGGTCTGATTTTTGCGGAGAGATTCACCGTGTTTTCGTAGATGCCACAGTCGATGGCATCTGCTTTGTAGATGATGGTGTAATGGGCATATGCAGGAACAAAACTGAAGTTCCAGTAGAGATAGTGTGAGGTATTTGTGAAATTGTATGAATCAGGGGAAAGATAGTTGTCATCATTATCTGTGATGTACATGCTGCTTTCATTGAATGAAAGCCCTGTCAGCTGTGGGAGATTGTCTTTGATGTGTAAATCGAGGATGTTTGTGGAATGATTCATGTAGATATCGATCTGGTAGGTGACATATTCATCAAGATCAACAGAGAGATAATCAACAAAAGGACCGCAGCAATCTTCTTTCACGGTTTTTACAATAGTGATATTTCCTATGTCTCCTTCAGATATGTAGACAGTTGCAGAGTCATAGCTTACATTGCCAGCACATGAGCTATCGGTTACTTTGAGATGTATGATTTTTTCTCCTGTAGTGTTCCAGCTGTAGCTGGGATCTTCTTGCATTGAGTCATCATATTGACTGTCATTGTCTAAATCCCAGGCAAAGGTATATGGAGAGATTCCTCCTGAGGCAGATCCATCTAGAGATATGTTTTCTCCAAGTAGTCCAGTGTATGGTCCTCCTGCATCAGCGTTGAGAACGGTGACAGCTCCAGTGATGCTCACTGATCCATTGTGGATCTGATAGGGGATAGGATCTGGTTGTGGATCTGCAGTGAGTAGTTCACAGGTGGTCAGGTCCACATCACTAAATTCACCGGCTTCTCCCAAGGCAGTGAATTCAAGAACTGCAAGGGTATAAGACCCGGTCATTCCGGATATGGAGTAACCAACGATGTTGACATAGCCTTCATCATCATTGACAAATGAAGCTAGGGTAAAGACTGATTCGGTGACATTACTGAGATTAACAATAGTTGGGTCCCAGCTGATGTTGAGTTGAAATGATCCTAGGTTGTCAACGTTTTCTATGGTGACATTGCTGATGTTTTTTCCATTTTCTTTCACAAAAATATCTTCAATGGCCACCTGGGTGATATCACTGGTTCCTTCAATGGTTGCAGTGCCATTGGTTATCATTGCTGAGATGGGATCTGGTTGTGGATCTGCTGTGAGCAGGCTACATTCAGTGATGAGAAGATCGCTTTGCTCACCGGGATTGCCTGTTGCGGTAAATTCGATGACGGCAAGATCAAAGGATCCGGTCATGCCATCCATGGCATAGCCAACGATGGTTGCATACCCTTGAGCATCATTTATATAGGAAGTAATGGTGAAATCAGCTTGTATGATATCAGTTGCATTCACGATAACGGGGTCCCAGCTAAGGTTTAGTTGAAAGGATCCAAGGTTATCAACGTTTTCAATGGATACTGTGCTGGTATTGGTTCCATCTTCTTCTAGTGTGATATTTTCGATGAAGACTTGTGTTTGCACTGATCGTGATTTCACAATTGATTCTTGATTGATGTCTGGTTGTTCATAATCAGGTAATATGATGGATTGTTCGGTTGGTGATGAAGGGTTTGTCATCAGCGCGGTGGCAAAGAGAGCAGAGAGACAAACTATGGATACAATTCCTATATATCTGAGGTAATGTTGTAATTTCATATACTATCCCTTTTCGAATTGGTTTTTTTGCTTGGGAAACAGTGAATCGTTGTTTTTTTAGTTGACGATCAGAATCCCATATTTTAATTATAACTTATTTATTAAAATAGTTTGTGGTTGGCTTCACTCCCAGAGAGGCATCGATATGCTGGTTTTTTTATGATATTTATGTTTTTTTATCATCTGATAAAGTGTTTACAAGGAGGGATGGTATCGGTAAATGAGGTTATTTGAACGGTCGTTTTTTATAATAAAGAATGCTGATCATGATCACCATGAAAAGAAATACAAGAGACAGACCTGGCGTGTTTTGTTCAGGTTCCTGATATGAATTTTGTGGATCATATACTTCAAGGCTCATAGTGGTTTCATCATAGACATAGTCCCAGCTACCATCTTGATTACTGTCGATAAGATACCCGCCATCATGGTGTTGTTCCACAGCAGTTTCGATATTTGTTTGGTTATGATGATATCGGTCATAGATGGTATCCATGTCAGTATCGATCAAATACCCCGTGATGGTATCAGTGATATAGTGGACTGTGACATCAATGAAAATAATCGAGGTGGTGATTGCCGAGCTTTGATTGTGTTCATCTGTTGCACTCACGCTGATTTGATAGATTCCGTTGTTCTTCCAAGTGTGATTAACGGTGAAATTATGTTGATGATTGGTTAGGGATGTTGTTTCTGTTGTGTGATCTCCCCAGTTGATGGTATAGTTGATCAGGTCGTGGTCTGCATCCGTGCAATTGAGGATGAATTGATAGCTGATATTTGTTGATCCTTGTTTGGGTCCGGTGATATGAGGAGTTCCTGGCGGGGTGTTTGGTTGGGAAATGGTCACTGTTGTTTCAACGGTATTGGTTTCTTCTTGATCATCGGTAACGGTGAGGGTGACAACATAGTCTCCTGGTTTTTGATAGCTATGAGATGTGGTTTCTCCAGTTGAATCTGTTCCATCTCCAAATGTCCAGAACCAACGGATGATCGTTCCATCAGTATCAGTGCTTTTTGATCCATCAAAAAGAATGGGTTCATTGACATTGCCTGTATATGGTGCACCAGCGCTCAAGTCAGCCTGTGGTGCTTGATTTGTCGGTGGGAGAAAACCTCCACCACCACCGCCATCATCATCGCCATCATCATGATCATCATCAGATGGCTGATCTGCAGTGATCTGCATCTGTGCAGAGCGTGTTTGATGTGCGATAGCATCTGGTTGAGGATCAGCGGTGAGAAGATCTGAGGTGATAAAATTAACGTCACAGTTGTTAGTGGTTTGGCTCACTGCGGTAAAGGATAACTGAGCAAGGTCTGCGTTTCCATTTGCTTCATCCATATGATAGCCGACCAGGGTGGCATAGCCACCATCATCATCGATATAGGAAGAAATTGTGAAATCGGTGTCAGTAACACTGGTTAATTCGATGACTGATGGATTCCAGCTGATCTTGATCTCATAGGATCCAAGATGGGTGACATTAGTGACCAGTAACATAGTGGTTTTTGTCTGCCCTGAGGGAATACTCAGCTCATCAATGGTAACAATTGGGATAGGCTCACTAATTGCAACAGGGGTGAATGAAAGAAGGATGCTGATAAGCAATAGAGTGATGGCGATATTTTTATGGTTCTGAATCATTGATTGCCTCCTGAAGATAGTGCTTGTTGTTTGTTATGGCTTACCTTCATAGTGAAGGAAAGAAAGAAGAGCAGGTGATCTATGATCGAGTTTTTTGGAGTATATACTGATGTCATCGGAATAGTTCTCATTGGTGTTCATATCAGTAATCAGTGTTTTAATGTTTACGGATATAACGGGGTATAATTGGGATCATGAGCTAAATGTTTCGCTAGATATCGTACATCACCAACATTCACTCGACCATCACTATTCACATCACCATCATCAAAAAGCTCGGTATATGCCGGATCATTTGCCAGATGCTTAGCTAAATACCGCACATCACCCACATTCACCCGACCATCACCATTGATATCACCCACTGAAACTGGTTCATCTTCTTCAGAAACAGTGATACTCACAGTAGCAACACCGGATTCATCCGCACCATCAGATATTGTATAGGTGAAACTATCCACACCAGTAAAACCAGTATCAGGATAATACGTAAATGATCCATCACTAGCTAACTGCAGCATACCATAAGAAACATCATCAACCAGATCAACCGTTAACCCAGATGGAGCAGCATCAGGATCATCATCATTTCCAAGGAGCCCCGGAGCACTGATTTCTAGGACTTCCCCAGCTGCTATCTCATAGGTATCATCACCAGCCTCCGGAACCAAGTTATCACCAGCGATCACCTCAAAATCCAAAGGATCCGATGCAACCATATTTCCCATACCATCTGCTGCTTCTACCACACAGGTGTACAGCCCCATTTCATCAAAGATGTATTCACTCCTCCATTCATGCTCACCAGAAGGATCCATACCAAACAGGGTTTCATCACCACCCGGACCAGTCACCCGAACATCCACATTCATCACTGGACCAGTGACCACACTCTCAAACAGAATCGATCTATCCATATATTGAGACTCCGGTGACACCGATGCAGCAGTGACAAACACATTATTCATTTCCTCCGTTAAACAAAACACTGATCCACCATCAGAACCAACAAACACACGACCATCAAACAACGCCGGAGATGAACAAATACCTGTACCAACCGGATACCGCCAACGCAGACTTCCATCACCAGTGTTCACACAATACAAAAAGCCATCAACACTACCAACTACTAATCCATCATCAGAAAGAGCAGGTGAAGAAAACGTCACCGGACCAATAAACGAAGTCCACTGTAACGCACCATTACTCACATTAATACACATCAACTGACCACCAGTTGATACAATATACACATCATCATCCATAATCACAGGGGAGGAAACAACACCGCCAAAACAAGGCTGCTGCCACAACAAAACACCAGTCATTACATCGAAACAATAGAGGTTTCCATCAACTGAACCCATCAATACATAATCATCGTTAACCACCGCTGAAGAAAACACAATACCATTGCTCTGATACTGCCAAAGCACCATACCAGTATCAAGATCCATACAAACCATCTTACCACCTGCAGAACCAGCAAACACCATACCATCAGAAACAGCCGGTGTACTGAACACAAAACCCTTCAACAATGTCTTCCACTGCAAAGTTCCAGCATCAGTATTGAAACAGGATACAAATCCATTGTTTGATCCAACCAATACTCGCTCATCAACCACCGTTGGTGAGGAAAACACACTCCCACCTGTTGATGAGTTCCATTCAAGATGACCATCTTCTGCATTGAAACAATACAGATTTTGATCAGCGGAGCCAACAAAGACCTTTCCATCAGAAACCGCGGGAGATGATTTAATCCGACCATTCGTAGCAGCTTGCCACACCATGGATCCATCATCTGCATCAAGACAATATAATTCACCATTTTGTGATCCAATGAACAGTTTCCCATCATAGACCACCGCTGGCGAGGAATCAATGGTATATTCATGCTGACGCAGCCAGGCCAGTTCTGGCGTCTGAGGAATAGATGTTTTCGAACAACCAGTGTTCAAGGGATCATGATGCCGCATACACCACCAGTCATAGACATTATGAGTTTGATTGGTAACAGCTTCAACGTTACCTGCATTATCCTCTGAGTAAAACTCAATATAATGTTTTCCTTCACCGGACAATGTGAAATTATCTGTATAAACCATGAAGTTGTTGTTTACACCAACACCAAATCCAGGTGCCGGGTTCCATAATCCATCTTGCCAGATGCGATAATAAATTTGATCAACGCCGGAAAGATCATCTGTGGCCGATAAATTGATGATTGAAGAAGGAGTAATCCATTTATTCTTTTGACCATATTTTTGTTTGTAAATGTGCTCTATTGTATTAGGAGGTTTGATGTCGGTTTTGATAATTATCTTATTTGAAATAGGTCCAAAATATTCTGAATCATCCATAATAAACGAACTAAGATAATATGTTCCAGGACTATAATTTCTTGTTTTTATAGAAACATTCAAACTAAAAGCTTGTCTGGTGATATTAATTGAATTTGAATAGATTTTATCAATTAGTGTGTTGTTTTCATCATAAACATGAATTACTCCAGTGAGGTTTTTTCTTTGATTTTTACTATTTATAAAATCAAATTCAACTTTTTCCACATCACCAAATAAAATGTATTCTGGACATTTTAAATTATAATAATCACCTGTAGATACAAAAAATTCATGAGCATCTGATTTTAATAATAGCATCTCCTCTCGATAGAGTTCAATTGTTAGGAAATATTGACCTTGATCAAAATTCTGAAGAATATCCGTACATACCAATTTTTCTTTATTTGATTCTATAGAACCTATAATAC
>CAZQMI010000131.1:0-6390 GCA_964594475.1 uncultured Thermoplasmatales archaeon | reverse complement strand
AGGAAAAACAACTACTATCAAAATGCTGACTACTCTGCTTCGTCCAACTAACGGATCCGCACGTATTGCAGGAGCAGATGTTAAACAACAACGTGATGAAGTCCGTCGGGCAATCGGAGTTGTGTTCCAAGAACCAGCCTTAGATACAGAACTTACTGGTCGAGAAAACCTGGACTATCATGCACGCATGTACAATATAAAAAAACATCAAAGGGATGAAAAGATCGATGAAGTCCTTCAACTCGTTGATCTCACTGATAAAAAGGATGTGTTGGTGAAATATTATTCAGGTGGCATGAAAAGACGGTTGGAAATTGCTCGAGGTCTGATGCATAGTCCAAAGGTGTTATTTCTGGATGAACCAACACTTGGTCTTGATGCTCAGACACGTCAAGCGATATGGAAATACATCAAAAAAATGAATCAAGAAAAAAACACGACCATCTTTCTAACCACTCATTACATGGATGAAGCCGATGCACTCTGTGATCGCATTGCCATCATCGATAATGGTGAAATCCTGGTTATTGACTCAACAGAAGCATTGAAAAACACAGTGGGAAATGATGTTATCACCCTCACAGTAAATGATGAAGAAAAATTACTCCCTGCATTACATAATCTTGAATGGATAAACAATATCGAAAAACATGATTCTCACCTTACCATTGGTGTGGAAAAAGGAGAGGAAAAAATCCCATTGCTCATCGAAATCGCACAGAAACAACAGACCACCATCAAAACCATTAGCCTTCGAAAACCAACGCTTGATGATGTCTTTCTTCATTACACAGGTAGACGAATCCGGGATGAGCATACATCTGCACAACCATTTATTCCACCTCGATTCAGGAGTAGATAATCGATGATGAAAGTAAATGAAATACAATCCATCTATGTGATGTGGCTTCGTCAAATAAAACGATTCATTCGGTTTAAAAGCCGTCTTGTAGCAATGATTGTGCAGCCATTGTTCTTTTTATTCATTTTTGGATCAGGATTTCGAAATATGCAGATTCCAGGCTTAACCATTCCATACATTCATTTTCTTGCCCCTGGTATCATTACCATGGCTATCGTGTTTTCCTCGATGTTTACAGGAATCTCAGTGCTTTGGGATAAACAATTTGGTTTCCTTCAAGAAGTATTAGTCGCCCCAATCAGCCGCCTTTCCATTATCATAGGAAGGACCCTTGGAGGAGCAACAATTGCTTTACTTCAGGGAATCATCATTCTTATCATTGCCATCATCCTGGGAACACCTATTCCAGCTTTTCCTAATTTTCTTCTCACTATCCTGTTTATGATCCTGATTGCGGTAAGTGCCGTGGGATTTGGATTAATTCTAGCGTCGCGTATGAACGATTTTCAGTCATTTCCATTGATTATGAATCTTATCGTAATGCCCCTTGTTTTTCTTTCATCAGCTTTCTTCCCCGTCATTGATCGTGGTCCGTTGCAAACCATTGCCCTTTTTAATCCAATCTTTTATATGGTCGATGGATTACGAGGGAGCTTAATCGTTACCGCAGATGTGGTAAACCCTCCATTAGTTAACCTATTAGTTGTACTATGTGTTTGTTTTGCCATGCTAGCGCTAGGTAGTTTCTCATTCAACCGCAGCGAGATGTAACCAGTTTAATTCTTATCAATCAGCTTAAAAAATATTATATCAAAAAAGATATACCCATCCCATATAAAAAAGTAAAATCCCAATGATTGCGACTGCAATTAGAATCAATGTCAACTTCTTATTTGACCCAAAAATAATAGGAAAGGGTCCAATAAAAATAATTCCTGCTGATCGTAATGATTTTTCTGATCTTTTCATTTCTTTCATTTCTAATGGAAAATCTTTGATATTTGACCTAAATGGAAAACTCATTGAATGAAATAAAAGAAAGATAGCGAAAAACAAGAAGAGAAATGCAAAAACAGATGAGAAACCAGTTCCTATGAGGAAAGGAAGAAATACAACCATTCCTAATTTAATCTCACCTATCATAATACCATAAATGATAAAAAAAGCTGCGCAACAAAAAAAGAAAAATGCTAGCACTCTTTCTATTTTTGATCTCACATTAATCATCAACACAATTCTCAATGGTTTTAACCATATTCAACAGAGAACAGGCAACGGTAACTGGACCTACCCCACCAGGAACCGGAGTAATCATACTTGCCTTACTCTTCACTGATGATTGATCAACATCTCCACAGACTCCTGAGTCTGTTTTGGTAATACCCACATCAATCACAACAGCGTCTTCTTTAAGGTGATTGCCTGTTATCAAACCTGGAACTCCTGCAGCTGAGACCAAAATATCAGCGCTTCTGGTGAATTGATCCATTGATTTTGTGAATACATGACAGATGGAAACCGTTGCATTTCTGTTCAAAAATAATGCAGCCAGTGGTTTTCCCACCACCATGCTATGATTGATGATAGCAATATTTTTTCCTTTCAAATCAATGTTTTGATATTCCAGAATTTTTAGAACGGCAAGTGGTGTGCAGGGAATCATCATCTCCGTTCCATCTACAAGAGAACCTAGGTTCTGGGGAGTAAATCCTTCAACATCTTTTGCTGGTGAGAGAAGAGAAAATAGTTTTTTCGAGGAAAGATGATCTGGTAATGGTAACTGCATCAGCACGCCATGAACCAATGAATCATTATTCAAATCCTTAATTTGTTTAATGATTTTTTCTTCTGTTGTTGATTCACTAAGATTGATCAGTGTTGAATGAATGCCAACTTCATCGCAGGCTTTATCACGAAGTCGGAGATATAATGAGGATTCAGGGTTTTTTCCAACCATAACCGTTGCAATAGTTGGTTTGATATCATAGGTATTTTCAATTTGTTCAACATGGTGTTTTACTTGTTTTTTTATCTTGTTTGCAATACGTGACCCATGGATTAATTCAGCGCTCATAACACCAACCCATATCCCAATGAAAAAGTATTATTTTATTTCTCTGGTTTTTTTCCGATAGCATAGAATTGAGGAAAAAAATTAAGCTGTACACCCTCCTCAAGAGATTTTAAGTAATTAAACTCCCACTCATCGATTTCATCTTGAGTTAATCCAGCATTCTGTAATGCTTTCACATAAAAATCCCGGGCATGGTAATAATAAACTTTATCTTCTTTACAACTCCAAATTCTATTGTTACCTATTCCTACTTCAGTTTCTAAACCTGCTTTAACAAAGAGACTTCGTAACTTCCGGCCAATATGAGGATCGCCGCCTTTATCTTTGATGGCCTTTCCAGCAAAAATAGGATCAACTCGTGGATCCTCTGGATAGTGCAGTTTTCCTCCATAATCGGGTTCCAAGGTTGCAAGAACAATCCCGCCTTTTTTTGTGACCCGTGCCATTTCAGAAACCATTTTCTGTGGATGAGATGCCCACATTAGTACAAGATTGCAGGTAGTAATATCAAATGTGTTATCATTAAATGGAAGATTTTCTGCACCTCCAACTTTTAACTCAACATTGTCATATTGTTTTAGAATAAATCTAGCCTCATTAATCATATCTGCTGATTCATCGATACCGACTACACATCCACTAGTTAAATGAGCCAAATCTCTAGTGACAATACCAGATCCACATCCAACATCTAAAATCATTTCAGCATCTTTCAATCCGACACGCAGATACAATGGGATTCGTTCCTCTGCAGTTTCAATCGCTTGGAATTCAAGCTTTTTCAAAAACTCCGAAAAATCTTCGTTGGTGTCTCGATGAAACTTGGTTGGTTTTTTTATAGGCATAGACTACAAAAAGGACATCATTTGATACTATAAGTTCTTTCTTATAGCGCAACAAGTTGATTTTTCAGGAGACAGTATATTTGATTCAACACGTTTTTAAGCAAGAATACTTTTCATTCTCACGATGAATCCAATATTACAAGTGGCATTAGATTTTATTAATGCACATCGAGCAATTCAAATCGCTAAAGAATCCGTTCAGGGTGGAGCTGAATGGCTAGAAGCTGGAACTCCGCTCATTAAAAGCGAAGGAATTGCAATCGTGAGAACATTACGAGAAACATTTCCAAAAAACATAATCGTTGCTGATTTAAAAACCATGGACACTGGAGCACTTGAAACAGAGATGGCTGCAAAAGCCGGGGCCGACATCGTCTGCATCATGGCAGCATCTGATGATTCTACCATAAAAGAATCAGTTCAATCAGCACAAAAATATGGAATCAAAGTTATGGTGGATCTTCTCGGAGTCAATGAAAAAGTCACCCGGGTAAAACAACTTGAGGACATGGGAGTTCATTACATTTGTCTTCATGTGGGAATCGATGAACAAATGAAAGCAAAACAACCACTACGACAACTAAAATCCATTGCTCAGCATACAAATATTCCTATAGCGGTGGCAGGTGGCATTACCAGTTCGAGCGCTTTAGAACTGGTTAAAACAGGAGCTGAAATCATCATTGTCGGAGGCGCAATAACTAAGGCAAAAAATGTAACTGAGGCAACCAAAGATATCATTCAAGCAATGAAACAGAAAAAAACGAGTACAAATCAATATCATAAAAGATATCAATTATCTGAAATAAAAAAAGCATTTTCACAGGTTTCCACCCCAAATATTTCTGATGCTATGCATAAAACAGGAGCGATGAAGCATATAAAACCAATAAAACTTGGATTTCATATGGTCGGAAAAGCATTAACCGTCGAAACCATCGACGGGGATTGGGCAAAACCAGTCGAAGCCATAGATAAAGCAGCTTCAGGAAGTGTTCTTGTTATCAATGCACATGAAGGTATGAAAGCAGTCTGGGGAGAACTTGCAACAAGAAGTGCAAAAGAAAAAAAATTAGCAGGTATTGTCATTGATGGAACTATTAGAGACGTTGATGATATCATACAATTAGATCTTCCTGTGTTCAGCAGATATACCGCTCCGAATGCAGGAGAACCAAAAGGATTTGGAGAAATCGGTGCGGAAATAATTTGTGGAGGCCGAACAGTGAGAACCGATGACTGGATTATTGGTGATGATTCTGGTGTGGTAGTCGTCCCTCAACACATCGCTCATGAGATTGCAAACCGATCTCTTGATGTCAAGGAACAAGAAAATCGTATACGCGAAGAAATCACACGGGGAAGTTCCCTTGGTGACATATTGAAACTACAAAAATGGGAAAAGAAATAAGCATGACCCAAGTAATCCATTTCAAACAACCAGCAGAATTAACACAGGCATTATCCCATTTTGATCTTTCTCTGTTTTCAGGGAAATCAGTACTGGTAAAACTTCATATGGGTGAAAAGAACAATCGATTCTATCCGCGACCAGATTTTGTTAAACTGGTGATTGATCAACTCAAGAGCATTGATGCAGCACCATTTCTTTATGATACCACTGTCCTCTACAATAGTCCACGAAAAAGCGTCTCAGGATATCACAAAGTAGCAAAATCACATGGATTTACCCCAGAAAATATTGGTTGTCCCATAGAAATAGATGATCAAGGTATTCCCGTTGAAATAAAAGGACATCAGTATGAAGTCGGAAAAAAGCTTCATAACATCGATCATATCCTCTGTCTTTCTCATGTGAAAGGTCATATTGCAACAGGCATGGGGGGAGCCATTAAAAACTTTGGAATGGGTGGAGTCACCAAACAAACAAAAAAAATGATGCATCATGGATCCAGACCAAAATTTTTCAAGGACCACTGTACATCCTGTGGGATTTGTGAAACCGTCTGTCCCTTTGAAGCCATCTCGGTCAATGAAACCGGTTGGGTGGTTCATTCTTCCTCATGTTTTGGATGCGGTGTCTGTGTTGAAAACTGTCCATCAGATGCACTAAAATATCAAACTAATAACCTGCAATACTTTCTAGCCTGTGCTACAAAAGCATGCGTCCAAGGAAAACAAGTGCTATACATCAATGATGTCAATAGGATTGCTGATAGCTGTGACTGCGATCCTACAGCAAAGGATATATTGTGTCCCGATGTCGGCTATTGCATGTCAACTGATCCAGTTGCCATCGATTATGCATCTCTCCGATTAATTGATGAAAAAAAACAAGATGTCTTTCAGCAGAAACTGCATGTGAATCCCTATCAACAAATTGAATTCGCTGAAGGAATCGGTATTGGATCAACAGAATATGAACTGCTTAGACTTTCATCATCAAGAAACTCAACTTGACCATTATTTAAATAATAAATCGCTCCGATCAGTTTTACTGCACCCATTTCCAATGCTTGATGAATCACATTACTTCGTTTCGGAATCATATCAAGTTGACGATAAAGATTCGCTCGAACATGGTCCTCATCAATTGAGAAACTCTCCTTTATCTCAGAAAGAATCACATTATCTGCCTCTTTTGTCTC
>CAZQMI010000130.1:0-6397 GCA_964594475.1 uncultured Thermoplasmatales archaeon | reverse complement strand
GAATATCAGTTTAAAAAATTAGTAGTATATGAACTATTATTCTTCATAGAGGTGATATAATGGGAGAACATATTCAGTTGAACACAACGGATGATTCATTTTTTTATAAAAATATTCTTGAAACAGTTACTGATGGAGTCTGGGTCACTGATAAATATGATACCATCATTTTTATCAACTCTGGAATGGAACAGATTGCAGGAATTAAAGGAGAAGACTGTTTAGGAGTTAATGTTCTTACTGGTTTTCCCGAAGAAACCATTCATGAATTTAAAGAGTACTATTTACAAACAAAAAACAACTTGGAAACTGTATTTTATGAAACACATGTAAAAACCCCTTCTGGAAGAAACACGGTTCAACAAGGTTGGCTTACTCCTATAATAAAAAAAGGCGAATATCAAGGGATTATCTGTACCATTCATGACATCACCGAGAAAAAGAAAGCAGAGAAAGAACTGAAAGAAACACTTAATGCAACAACAGATGGTATTTGGACATGGAACTTTAAAACCAACACCCTGTTTTTCAGTGACCGTTACTATCAAATGCTTGGATATGAACCTCAAGAATTTGAAGCAAATTATGAGAACTGGGCGAACCTGATTCACCCAGAGGATAAAGAACAATCAATAGCGGTTGCAGAAGAATATCTAAAACATAAACCAGATGTCTATGAGAATAGGTTCCGGATACGCACAAAACAAGGAAGATACCGATGGATACAGTCAAAAGCCCGAGTTGTTGAACGTGATGAACATGGTGAAGCCATCAGGCTGATTGGGACCCATGAGGATGTAACCGAGAAGGAGAAAATTCAGCAACAATTAAAACATTCTGAGCAAAAATATCGACATGTCTTTGAAATGTCCCCTATAGGCATATGCACTGCAGATAAAAAAGGGAAAATAACAGATATTAATCAATCCGGAGTATCAATTACTAGTCATTCCAGAGAAGAACTCATTGGCAAATCCTACAAGGAATTACATTTTATTGATCATAAAATGATTTTAAATATCTTGAAAGATTTTCCAAAAATCCTGCAAGGCAAACCACTTGAACCCATGGAATTAAAGGTCACTGATTTAGAAGGGAATATCCACATCGTAGAGGTACAAATATCACCAATTCGAGATGACGGAAAGTTCACTGGAACACAGGTGACCATGCATGATGTAACGGAACAGAAAAAGGCTGAAAAAGAATTACAGAAAAGTGAAGAAAAATTCAGGAAAAAGAATATCGATCTAAACCTGGCTCAAAAAATTGCAATGGTAGGTAACTGGACATTGGATCCAGAAGTTGGTGTTCCTGAGTGGTCTGATATGATTTATAAAATATATGAGCGTGATCCAGACAAAGGCCCAATTCCTTTAAAAGAATATAAAAAGTTATATCAAGGTAAAGACTGGGAAAAGTTTCATAACGCTATCACAAATGCATCTCAAAAAGGTATTGCTTATTCTATTGAACTTCAGCCAAAATTGCCCTCAGGTAAGAAAAAATGGATCAGAGCAATCTGCGAACCTGAAAAACAATCCAAAAATTCAAATTATTTTTTAAGAGGAACAATCCAGGATATAACTAGAGAAAAAAAGGCTGAAAAAGAATTATGTGAAAGTGAGGAAAAATATAGGGGTTATATTGATAATGCTCCAAATGGTATTTTTCTCTGTGATGAAACGGGGAGATATCTTGAAATCAATGATAAAGCAATTGAAATAACGGGTTATTCAAGAGTTGAACTCTTGAATATGAGTATCCATGATACGCATCCAGAGGAAAGAAAGGAAATTTGGTTACACCATTTTCAGACATTATTAAATGAAGGTAAATCCGTTGGAGAAACACCATTTATCCATAAGGATGGGTCAGTTCGTTGGTGGCAGGTCAACGCAGTCAAAATCTGTGAAAATCGTTTACTGGCGTTCACTCAGGATATTACTGAAAAAAGGGAAATGGAACAAAAACTTCAGAGGATTTTTGACATGTCCTCGGAATTGATTTGTGAAGCAGATATGAACACTGCGACATTCACCAAAATTAATCCTGCTTTTATGAAAGTGCTTGGATATTCTGAAGAAGAACTTCTTGCTCATTCTTTTTTGGAGTTTATTCATCCTGATGATAAAGAACCAACGCAGACAGTGATTGATGAGCAACTGCAGACAGGAGAAAAAGTGATTTCATTTATCAATAGGTATCGCTGTAAGGATGGCTCATATGTTTGGTTGGATTGGAACTCTCATCCTGTTCCCGAAAAAGGGTTTATCTATGCGATTGCACGAGATATTACTGATGAGAAAATGAAGGAAAAAGAGATTATTCAATCAAAAAAAGAAACAGAGATGATTTTGAATACTGCTGCTGATGGGATAAGGATTGTCACTAAGGATTTCAAAATCAAAAAGATGAATGATACTTTTACTGAAATGGTTGGTATATCAAAAGAAGAGGGGATTGGTAAGTATTGTTCTGATGTGTTCAAATCTGCTGATTGTGGCACAGATGAATGTGCAGTTAGAAAAGTGCTGAGAACTGGTGAAGGAATTGAAAAAGAGACCATAAGAACCACATTGGATAATCGGGAAATCCCTTGTATATTCAAAGCATCACCGTATAAAAATGAGTATGGTGAGATAATTGGTGTTATTGAGGATTACAGGGATATTAGCAGTTTAAAACAGTCGCAGGCGAGATTTAGGAATATCTTTGAGAATAAAGGAACTGCCACGGGTATTTTTGGAAATGATTCTATCATTACTCAATGTAATTCGAAGTTTGTTGAACAAAGTGGATATACGAAAGATGAAATCATTGGAAAGATGCATTGGTATGATTTTGTTTTTCAGGATGATGTAAACCAGATGATGAAATTTCATCAGCAACGCTCTGAAGGAGGAAAGCCACCTGGGATTTATGAGTGTCGCATGCTTCGGAAGAATGGAGAACTTGTAACAATGATTGTCAATATCGGTATGATACCAGATAGTGATGAAAGAATTGTATCACTTGTTGATATCTCCAAACAGAAAACTGTTGAAAATGAATTATTAAAAACTCAAGAGGAATTGAAAAAGTTAAATGAGAATCTGGAGGCTGAGGTGGAAGACCGAACAGCGCAGATTCAGATGCTTCTTGAGCAGAAGGATGAATTTATCAATCAATTAGGTCATGATATTAAAAACCCGTTAGGGCCATTGGTGAATCTCCTACCAATTCTTGAGAATAAAATGACTGACCCTAAGCAGAAAGATATGATTAGGGTGATGAATCGGAATGTTGCCTATATCAAGAATCTGGTCACTCGGACGATTCAACTTGCTCAGTTGAAATCGCCCTCAACAGGCTTGAAATATGAAGAATTTGACTTGGGAAAAGTAATCCAGGATATCGTTGGAAATCATCAATTGCATTTTGATGAAAAACATATCACCGTTGAGAACAAGATACCTGACGGTATTGCGATTGATGCGGATAAATTGAAAATACAGGAAGTATTCAATAATCTATTGAATAATGCCGTGAAATACAACAAACAACAAGGAAACATCATCATTGATCATATCAAGGATAATGATACCTTAACAATTTTAATTAAGGATACAGGTGTGGGAATGAAACCAGAGCAACAAAAACGGGTGTTTGATGAGTTCTATAAAGCAGATAGCAGCCGACATCATTTCGATAGTAGTGGTCTTGGAATGGCTATCACCAAGCGGATTATTGAGATGCATGATGGTAAGATATGGGTAGAAAGCGAAGGTCTGGGTAAGGGTAGCACATTTTATTTCACCTTACCAAAATCAGATGGAAAATCATAATATGGAAAACAGTTTTTTTACTATTAAATTCGGTTTGTAGAATCCTAAAATAATCAATATTAAAAAAAGAAAAAAAGATTAGGTTTAGGAAGAGGTTAGGATTTCCAACATTACTAAAAACGCAGATCTGAAAAACCGGGTTTCTGCATTCAATTTTAATCCTATAACCCAATATCGGATTCCGGCAGATCCGTACTATTACTTATAAAAAAGTATTATTTCAACCCCGTGAGTATATTTCTGTCCACACTTTATATGATGGTCTGGGTAATCCTTTTTCATCAAGAAGACCAGTATCTCTCCAAATCTTACCTATATCCTTATATCCTGCAGGGAATGTCTTCCAGAATTCATCAAAGTCTCGAAATGCCCACCAAATGATAAACTCATATTCATGGTGATATGCATTCAATAGAAGACTTTCAAGATAGTATTGCTGACTACAAACATCTCCTTTGATCAACACACCAAGACTTGGTATCACCAACCATTCTGCGATATGAGCTGTTTCCACAAAAGCAATAGGAATTGTTATGTGATCATGTACAAAATCAAAGACGGCTTGAAAATCATTTTTATTTTCAAGTCCCATTAAAAAAGGATAGAAACTAATCGCTGCAAAATCTCGCTGATTTATATAATCATTAATTTTCTGAATATATGTTGAAGGATCTGAAACATCGGGGTTGAACCAATTATGAAGAGTAACTGATTCAGAGACCAATAGATTTGGATATCTTTGTTTCACCCGATTTCGGATATCATCCGTCAATATGTTGTATTCATTCCATTTTTTCTCAGACGCTATATAGAGATCATTGACCTCCATTGCAAGTACCGTATAATCAGGCTGAAATCGATCTATAAGATAGTCAACATGCCGGAAATAGGCATCCATAATCACCGGGTCATGTAATGTTTCATATTCAGGGATATGTCCCTGATAATCATCAAGGAGATCATTTCAATCAGTGTTTAAGAGACTAATGGAAAGAAGCAGATTATGATCTGGCAATCTCTGCTCTACTCGAAAGTCAATATCTGCAATGAATTCTTCAGGTAGAGACGTATTTTCAATCCAAGCGTTCCAGGGAATGTGATTGTCAATCTGCTCAGCGTAAATATCAGTATTCTCTGCAAGAAACTGGTAGGTATCAAGGGCATCAGAGGAATCAGGACTATAACTCCATGTGCTACAGCCCATATGATATGAACGGTGATCGATTACATCAAGTGAATGATCATTGATACAGTCATCCTCACCAACACAACCAGTAAAAAATACTGTAAATGCGATCATAGAGGAAGCAATTAAGTTTTTTATTTTTAGAATCCCGTTGTTATTTGAAATAGTATGCACATCTGTTATCCTGGATTAGCATGATAAATAGTTTTGCTGATAAAAAAAATATCTATTTCGTCTATTATTTACCATTCTTTTTATAAATCCTATCATGAACCAGCTGACCATAGACAAAAATCATTGCTTTTTCGATATCGGAATGGCCTTGAAAAAAATCATCAACGATTTGATAATCAAAATAATGACCACTATGTTTTTCATGTAATTCATGTTCAATTGATACAATGATTTCACTAATCTTATTGAGTTCCTTTTTGGAAACATCCCATACATCAGTAATATCCTTGAATTCTTGTTTGGGTATGCGGCTGAGCTTCATTTAATTCCCCTTTTCTTTTTATCTCCAAGAAAACAGAGCACGAAGTCCTATTAAAGCGTTGTTTGATAGAATTCGTTCAAATCAGGAAAAAGATGAAAAACAGTTCCAAGTTTGATAAAAGAAGTAAATATTTTTTCTATTTCTTATTTATTCAATACAAGAAAGATTAAAAAATTTTAATAATTTTGTGTTATCCCGAAATAAGTTCCTCCTAGAAAAACTCAAAGATGATTCACCACTTATGAAGAAGTTGAATCAACGGAAGATCCGGTGGATCATCAGAGAAATGAAAAAGGGAGAACGATCCGTTTACCGGATAGCTAGACTTCAAGATATCTCACCTCGATATGTACGAAAATTATATCGATCCTATCAGGAAACAGGAATCTATCCTTATCCTCAAAAACCCGGGAGAAAACCAAAAACGATCTCATCCGAAGAACGACAAATCATCCTTGAACTTAGAAAGAAACATCCATTATGCGCAGTGACACTTGAAAAAATCCTGGATCACCAAGGAATTCACATCTCCCATAATCGCATTCATCAAATCCTCACAGAAGAAGGACTAGTTCACCATGAACCTAAAAAACAGAAACAACGGAAATACATACGGTATGAACGAAAACACAGTAACAGTCTGTGGCACACAGACTGGTTTGAATACAAAGGAGAGAAAATGATAAGTTTCCAAGATGATGCCTCACGATTCATCACTGGATTCGGCGTCTTCTCACATGCAACATCACAACATTCAGCAGATGTATTCCAACAAGCAATAAACTCATACATGCTTCCGAAACAAGTCATGTCCGATCATGGAACACAATTTATAAGCTTAACAAAACCCACCTGTTCCAATCCAGAACCAACAATCTTCCAACAAAT
>CAZQMI010000129.1:0-6518 GCA_964594475.1 uncultured Thermoplasmatales archaeon | reverse complement strand
AAATAAACACGATTGTATTTTTCAGACAAGCTCCATAATAAGAAAATAAAAAAAGGAAATGGTGAAAGAACGAGTTGTTCCTTCTTTAAATATTTGGAAGAGAGAGAGTCGGCATCTCAAAGGCGCCAACATGTTTTGCAAAGCCGATAAAGAACGTGAAACTTTGATCTGGCAGTTTTTGTGGAATAGTGATGTAGAGTCCTTTGAATCGAAGCATGAAGCCAAATTGATTACCATTGTAGGTTTCTGTTTCAAATGGGCTAAATCGAACAATGGTTGTTGAACTAGGCATGGCAAAGAGTTTTGAATTATCTGTGTAATGCCAGATGGTCAATGGTTTCATCAAATCAGTTTCCATTTTTTTCAGAGGGTTTAGGCAATATCTCCATCCCTGACTGATGACAAGGTTTCGATCTTTAAGGATGTTTAGATCTAATGCGTTTCCAAGTAGCAGGGAAAGAATCGGGTAATCATTTTCGTTGAAGAACAATTGAAACAGATTGAGCAGAGCATTCTTATCTTCTTTCCCTCTGATCAAATCGAGTAAGTCCATCAGTTTCATTCGAAGTGCTTCTGCTTGGTCCTTGCTCATATCAAGGGTTTCAATGCGCTGTAATCCGTTGGTATCAATCGCTGCATATTCAATACTAATCATATCGTTTTCTTGAGTTGATTTTGGTACTGCAGAAAAAGCAGGTACAGTAGACACACTTATGAAAAGTGCGATAATCCCAAGTATTATTCCTTTTTTCCATGTATTTTTCATTTTTTTTCCTCCACTATGTAAATGAAGTTACGGTGTGTTATGTAATCTTATGGTATGCTCTTTATTTAAACTTTTCTTTTATATTTTAATAATTCTATTTTTTGTATCATAAAAAATAATGACTGGCGAGAGAATCTGTCACGATATGAAAAGAGGTAAAAAAAACCGGTAATCACCAGGTATAATTAAATAGGTGGTTTTAAAAGGGGTGAACCCATGACGGGTGCTGCAAATATCCCTACAAATAACGACGATCTATAAAAAAATGATCATATACAAAAACGTAAAAACAACGATTGAATGAAATAATACTGAAAAAAAACTAGGGAAAACCATCCGAAAATATAATAATGTATTACTTTATCTGCTTTCGATTTAAAGATAAAGACTTTGACAAGGAATGTGATTGATGTGACTACCAAAAAAACGAAGAAATTCAGAGGATCGATGACCCACGGAAGAGGAAAGAAAGCCGGCCGAGGAAAGGGTCTTCGCGGCGGACGAGGTAATGCAGGTCTGAAAAAACATCGATACATGCACATGGTCAAATATATGCCAGATCATTTCTTTGGAAAACATGGATTTAAACGACCACAGAGCACCATTAAAAAGGATACCATTATTAACGTTGGAAAGCTGGAAGAACTCTTTCCAAATCAAAAAGAGATCGATTTACAAAAAGAAGGCTATACCAAACTTCTTGGCGGCGGACAGGTGCATTCAGAGTTAAAGATTACGGTCGAAAAGGCCTCTGATAGCGCGGTGAAAAAAATCCAAGAGCAAAAAGGATCAATCGAAATAACAGGAAAATAACATACAAAATAGGATGCTGGGTTGGATATGGCAGAAGAAAAGAAAAGTTATCTATACAAGTTAAAACCGCTCATCGAACGGTGGCCTGCGATTAAGAAACCAGATGGGCATGTCACATTCAGAACCAAAATGTTTTGGACTATTCTTTGTCTCATCATTTATTTCATCCTGACCAATGTATTGATTTTCGGGTTGAAGCCCGATATCGTGGATTTGTTCTCTCAGTATCGGTTTATCATGGCGGGAGCATCTGGATCAATCATGCATCTTGGTATCGGTCCAATCGTTACCGCATCCATTATTCTACAGTTATTCGTTGGAGCGAAAATCATTAACCTTGATCTGCAAAATGCTGAGGATAAAGCTATTTATCAGGGAACCCAGAAAATTCTTGTCATCGTGATGATTATTGTGGAAGCAATTCCACAGATCTTTGGATATTTAGAACCAACGGAAGGATTGATTAATGCCGTTGGTGGAACAGGGGCAAATGCAGTCATTATCCTACAGCTAGTGATTGGTGCATTGATCGTGTTCTTCATGGATGAAACTATTTCCAAATGGGGGATCGGATCTGGTATCTCACTATTTATCGCTGCTGGTGTGTCACAAGCCATTTTCACCGGTATCTTCAACTGGCTTCCAGTGCAAGGTGGCGTGGTGAGTATGGGCAATCCTCCTGCCGGTGTGATCCCAGGAACCTATTACCTTGCATCAAATATGTCACTGTCCCAGCTCATCAACGGGGGCGGATATCAATCAATATTTTTGGGTGCTCCGAGTGTGGGGTATACCAATTCTATCGTCGCATTACTTGGGACTTTGTTTATTTTCTTTATTGTCGTCTATGTCGAATCATCTCGGATTGAACTACCGCTTGCCCATGGAAGGGTTCGTGGTGCCCGTGGTCGCTATCCGATCAGGTTGATCTATGCATCAAATATTCCTGTGATTTTGATGTCGGCATTGCTTGCGAATGTGAACATGTTTGCCATGCTGTTATATCAATCAGATCTACCGTTGCTTGGTGGTCAATGGTGGATTGGGAAATATGATCTGACCATTAGTACGCAGCCGCTTGCCGGAGGTGCCTGGTATCTGTCGAGTCCTGGTGGGTTGAATAATTGGTTGATTCCCATGTTTCAGGGTGGGTTCGGTGGTCATGCTCCCTGGCAGTTTGCATTAAGAGTAATTGTTTATCTGACAGTGTTGATCATTGGTTCGATTTTGTTTGCTAAGTTTTGGATTGAAACCACCAATATGGGTCCAGCGGATGTAGCCAAGCAGATTAGAAGTAGCGGAATGCAGATTCCTGGGTTCAGACGTGATCCTCGGGTGCTGAAAAAGGTCCTGGAACGATACATCCCCGTGGTAACAGTGATTGGTGGCTTCACGGTAGGTGCTCTGGCTGGTTTTGCTGATGCTATTGGAACAGTGGGAAAAGCTAGTGGAACTGGTGTGCTTTTAACTGTTGGAATCATCATTCGACTCTATGAGGATATCGCAAAGGAACAGGCCATGGAAATGCATCCGGTATTACGTGGATTCTTTGGAAATGAATAAAGATAGGCTCATCCCTATCCTTCTCTTATATCCATAAAACATAAAAACAAAAAAATATAGTGTGAAATAGATCTTGGTTGATAGAATGGTGAAAAAAAATAGTGCGGCACAGGGAAGCAGTCAATTGCTGCTGTTGATGCTGCTAATGTTTGTGATGCTGTTTATCTTTGGTGATCCTGGTATTAGTTCATTTCTTGCTACTAGTTTAAATTCAGTTTTTTATCCGTTGATCGGGTTCGATGGTGAATTCCCTGTTTTGACCTTGATTCTTGCTGGTGTCATCGTGGTCTTTTTGTCTTCCTTCTTTCAGAGTCTATTTACCGATTGGAAGAAGATGGGTGAAAGCCAACAGATTACGAAAGCCTTTCAAAAGGAAATATCCAAAGCACGAAAGGAGGGAAATACCAACAAGGTCAACAAATTAATGAAGAAACAACCAGAGATCATGCGACGGCAGACGGAAGCATCAAGTGGGATGATGAAACCCATGTTTTTCTTGTTTATCTTCATTGTTCCCATTTTCATGTGGCTTCGGTTCTTCCTGGGAAATCTCTCCTATTTCTATTTTACTGTTCCCTGGGCATCAGGTGTGTCCTTGTTTGATAAACCGGTCAGTTTTCTCTGGCAGGCCTGGTTGTGGTTGTATCTAGTGTTTTCCATGGTCGTTGGACAGGTGATCCGGCAGGGATTAAAATGGATTAGTTGGTCGGATTGGTGGAAAGAAACGAAAAAGAAAATCCTTCCTTCATTGTGAAGGCATATGACAACGGTTACCATAAGTGGAACAGCCGGCAGTGGAAAATCAACGGTTGCACAGCTTTTAAAGGATGAACTGAACCTGCCCTATGTCTATTCAGGAATGCTTTTCCGCAAGCAAGCGGAAAAACACAACATGAGCCTTGGTGAGTTCAGTAGTTACTGTGAACAAAACGATGAAATCGACCGGCGGCTTGATGCCGAACAGTTTGAAATCTTAAAGAAGGGAAATGTGATTTTGGAGGGAAGGCTTGCCGGATGGCTTGCCTATTTGAACAATATTTCAGCGTTTAAAATCATGCTTGATGCAGATGAACACATTCGGGCTGAACGGATCACAGAACGAGAAAATGGATCTGTTGAAAAACGAAAACAGGAAATGATTGATCGGGAGAAGAGCGAACGAGCACGGTACAAGAAATTCTATGGTATCGATCTAAATGATACCTCGATTTATGATCTGGTTATTGATACCGGTGACAAAACCCCTGAGCAGATTGTTAATCGTATTGTTAATTCGTTTCAGCAGCAATAATTCTTTTTAACTGGGATCATCATGTAGGAGACGAAGATATGACTGAAAATTCATCTTTTCTGCCCGCTGAACGAAGGCGTTCTCGTCTGGTGAAAATTGAATCATCGACTAATCCTCATTATGGCAAGAAACCAGCGGATCGAAGCATCATTGAACAATTGGGAAATGGATTGATCATTGTTGATAAACCAGCTGGACCCACGTCGCATCAGGTTGATGCCTGGGTGAAAAATATCATTGGAAACGAAAAGGTGGGTCATGCGGGAACCCTTGATCCTCAGGTCACCGGTATGCTTCCCTTGGGTATTGGAAAAGCGACCCGTGCATTACATGTTCTGGTGAACGCTGGCAAGGAATACGTTGCGGTGATGAAACTTCACAAAGAGATTTCTGAAACAAAGGTTCAATCAGTTATTAACGGATTTCATGGGAATATTGAACAACTTCCACCTGTTCGATCCGCCGTGAAACGGGTGAAACGAAAACGAAGGATTTACTATATCGAGGTCTTGGAACAAGAGGAAAAAAAGGTGTTGTTTCGAGTGGGATGTGAGGCGGGAACATATGTTCGCACGCTTTGTGTTGACATTGGGAAAAAACTAGGGTGTGGTGCTCATCTTGATACCTTGCGGCGTACCAAGGTTGGTCGATTTATGGAAAAGGATTTGGTAACCCTTCATGACCTCAAAGATGCTATGGTTTTTTATCAAGATAACGGGGAGAAGACCTGGCTTGCTGATCTGTTGCATCCTTGGGAGGAGTTACTGCATCCATTGCCTCAGATCGTGATCCGTGATTCGGCAGTGGATGCTGTCTGTCATGGTGCAGATCTTGCTCTTCCAGGTGTTGTGGAAATCGATACCGGAATCAAAAGCAAGGATTCTGTTGCCATCATGACCTTGAAAGGAGAGGGTGTAGCCGTTGGAAACGCTTTGTGTTCCACTGATGATATTATTCAGAAGGATAACGGGTTGTGTGCTGAGATCAACCGGGTGTTTATGCCTAAGGGCACTTATCCGTCTATCTGGAAAAAGCATAAATAAGGAATCAGTGGTTACCCTCATGCAATTTTTTTGCCGAGGTGGCCCAGCCCGGTACGGCGCGAGACTGGAAATCTCGTGAGGATTCGTCCTCTCAGGAGTTCAAATCTCCTCCTCGGCGTTTTTTTACCAGTAAAAATTATATGCCAGTTATTCTTTACATGGAGTATGGTCAATTCCGAAAGTAAAGGGAGTACAACAAAAACAGATACGATAAAGAAACGTTCAATTTACGTCTATTTACCTTCAATCGAAACTGTGAAACGATGGAAAAACTTGGCTTCTAAAGAGAAAACATCAATATCAAAATTTGTTTTTGAACATGTTGAAAATTCCTTGAGTTCCTCGGAGAATATTTTTAACAGAGTGAATCTCTTGGATAAGGTTAAGGAAATTGATGAGGAAAACAAACAACTTCGAAAAGAGAATAGATTGCTTAATAAGGCAATTGAAAACCTTGAGGGAGAATTAAAATCTTTTAGGATGAGACCATTTGTTTCTTCAAAATATGAAGGAATTGGTCAATATGACCAGAATTTGATTAATTTTTTGAAAAAAAGGGAAATTGTTAGAAGTGACGAAATCTTAGGAATCCTTGGTATTGACCCAATGGATAGTAAAAACGTTAAAGCGGTTATGGGACAATTAGAAAATTTGGAATCATATGGTCTAGTTAAAGCAGTTCCTGGGGGATGGAGATGGGTAAAAAAATAAAATCTGAAAGACAGTTGGTTGATAGTTTCCTAGATGATTGTAAGATCCGAGGTATGACAAAACGCAGTGTCGATAGCTATAAATCTCCAGTAAAAGCCTTCATAAGTCATCTGCAAAAAAATAATTTTTTACTATCTCAGGTAAATAGGAATATCTTAAGAGAATATTTGTCATTCTTAAGAAGTGAACGCGGTTTAAAACAAAAAACAATCGAGAATCATTTTTCAGCATTATCCTCCTTTTTTGAATATCTTGTTTGGGAACATAAAATAGAGAAAAATATGATTTTAGAAGTTAGAAAACGGTATCTTAGAACATATAAAAAGAACAG
>CAZQMI010000128.1:0-6537 GCA_964594475.1 uncultured Thermoplasmatales archaeon | reverse complement strand
TACAACAAATATTAGTTTATAAGAAATATTAATATATAATAACGAATAAATAATATGTATGGTGTTAAACGAGGTGAACTTCGCAACGATAACTAAGCTTTATGAAGATGCAATGTATAATCATCTTCTCACACAGGGATATAGTGACTTTGAAGCAAAACGGTATGCTAAACAAATCGTTTCAGAGAATAATCAGCACCTTTTTTTCGATTTTGATCATCACAGAAGTAAAAAACAAATACAAAAAGAGAAACCAAATCATCAAGAATGGTAAAGATTTCACTTTTTCCTTCTCATTTCAAAAATGATACTATACTCAAAATATCAACTGATAATCCATCAATTAATTTTGGTATTCAATCATTAAAAAATAAGCAAGGGTTTATAAAGGACGAGCAACCTTAATAGTAATCCACAGAGAGGACAAAACACTATGGCAACATTTGCTGACCATGAAGAGCGGCGTATCAAGGAACTTCATGATCGCCGGAGAAATACTAATATACGCAAACGAGTGAAAGAGTACTACGAAAAACTAGAGAAAAGAAAATAGATTTAAATCTAATTTTTTCTATGATAATTTGATTTACATGATCAAATATTGATTTAATCAATGTTATTTGTAATCTCATTTCGTTTGCTTAATTTTTTTTCCAATTTTTAGTCGCTATCTAATAAATGAGAGTATTTTCATTCTTTTCAATGCAATAATTTTTATAGTATACATTATATTAATGAATTCTGATATAAATATAATATGGGGGATTCATAATTCGATTACCACTGTTAAAGGCGACTGTTTTCTTCGTTAGCACAATCTTTGTAGCCCTAGTTACCTTATTTGGTCTTCTGATTTTACCCATCCTAGTGTCAGCTGTTTTAGTAAATTCTGTGTTTTTTAAAATATAATAGCTTTTTTTATTATTGACCATGATACAGATAATCAAACCATGTTGTCTTTGAGACCACCTTGATTGCTTTCGCCAGAAGAAATATGACAGCAATGGTGAAGAAGATACGACCAAACAATAACCCCACAAGTGATGCACCAATGGTCATCATGAGTAAAGTATCTTCAATCAGACTATGTGATAGTCCCATCAAAGAAACCGATAAAAAGATATCACGATCTGAAAGATTATCTGATCGCGCCTTTGTAATAATCAATCCACCACCATAGGAAAGACCTAAGGTCATGCCGATGATGGTGATAGGTGCAGCTTTTTTACTTAATCCAATGAGGTTTAATCCTGGTTCAAAGAAATGGTTTATTTTTTCAATAATGCCAAGTTTTTCCAGGATTTGCATGAGAAGTAACAATCCAAAAATGATAACAAAGATCATGGCATAATTTCGCAGTTGTCCACCTATCCAAGATACAAGGTCACTATCCTGTTTAACGGGTTGCCAGCTCATCTGTGATGAATATGAAAAAATGGAAAATGTGGAAAAAATAATGTGAAGAATCCAGCCAATAATGAAGGCACAGATGATCCGAAAGAGCGTGGTGAACCATGCTGATACACCCGCTTTACGAGCAATGCTTACTTCCACAGGTAGGCTATGGGCCACTAAAATCATGGTTGCAAGAACGGTGACCTGAGCAACCGAGAGAATATTTTCTTCTGCAATGGAAATATATACCAGTATTCCACCATAGATATTGGTAATCATCGCTGTCGCCCATACCAAACCGGTTTCACCGGGTAGTCCAGTGATGTTCATAAGTGGTGAAAGCAATGATCCGATAATGGTGATTAAGCCAAGTTCATCAAAAATTTTCACGATAATGGTTACTGGGATCATGATCTTTAACAGTGTTATCGTTGTCATCACTGTTTGACGACTTAGTTGTTTGATTGTAGAAATGAGCTCTGTTTGGTTCATGTTTTAATCCCTTTTACCATGTTTTTAATGTTGTTGCACGGTTTTATCTGGTTCTTTTCGAGAGATCATGACGATTCCAATGATAAGAAGCATCATCCCTAATATCTGAAGCAAGGTCACGGTTTCTTGAAGAACGAAGAATCCGATGATTGCTGCAAATACTGGTGCGCTTAGTTCTAATCCGGATACCTGTGCTGCTTTTAGTCGCTTTAAGCCTTCGTAATAACAGATGGTTCCAATGCCGACGACGATACCAACACCTATTTGATAAATATACAAAGTATATATGTGTTGAATGAGAAGATAAACACTAAATACTATCGATGCAAAGAAAAATCGGTAGAAGGTAATGGTTCCTGCATGGACAGTGGGAAGATATTTCCGCATGGCAATAGCTGTTGTTGCCCAAGCAAGGGTAGCGAAGAGAACCATGACATCACCGGTTGATCCGAATCTGAGGGCTTGAGCATTGGCAATGGTTTTTGTAGTCACAAGCACTGCTGAAATGATGAGAAGAAGGATTCCAAGATAATCTATTTTATGAAGACTATCCTTCCTTAAAAGAAAAAAACTGATTACGATGATGAACACTGGTTGCAGATGACCGATGAGAACAGCGTTGAGAACCGGAATGGTGCTGAGAGCGTAAAAATAAAGAAGATCTGCAAAAAGCGTTCCAACAATGGCGATGTAGAGAAGTATTGAACCCTCCTTTTTTGTAACCGATAATGAACGGTGTTTGGAAACCATGATGTAGACAAGGGCGATGAGGCAGACAATTATTGCTCGGATCGCTGAGGTATGCATGACATCGGTGTTTTGATAGGATAATTTTGCAAGGACTGGTTCGATGGCCCACATGAGACCTGCGATAAGAACTGCGGAAACCCCCAGCGCCTTTTCTTTCATTAAAGCGGAAAGAGAAAAGCAGTGATAATAAATTTGTCATCCATTCTTTTATTCACGGACTCATGATACTGGTATTGACGAAATATTCAAAATCAAATTGTGTTTGCTCACCAATTCTTCTATGAGGAATAGGGAGTAGTCGTGCAGAGAGTGGTTTGTGAAGTTTAGTGGAAAGACTGGCAACGTCAAAAAGAATTGATTGAAGTTGGTCTGCACTGACTGATCCGGGGAGAGGGATGGTATCAAGACCGGTTCCACAAACCGCTGAGTATGATAGAAGGGTTGATAGATTGAATCGGTGTTCATTATTTCGTTTTGCCAGGCCATAATCTTCAAGAACGGGTAGCATCAGTCCATTGTAACCTGTTTTTTGAACTGGTAGCTCTTCAAGAACGCTCGTGATCAGTTTTGCAATAGACAAGGTTCCGGATGATCCAAAATGATGCGAGATAATTTGTTCAATGGCAAAGGCGATGCTTTCCTTTTTTTTCACTGAGCTACTAATTGATGTATCCAAGCCAGCATAAGTAAGATTTAAATCTTCACAAAGTTGTTTTGCTAGGGTATCAATTTTTTGATATTGGGTAGATAACACGTTTTTGAGAGCTGTCTTGGCTTGCTTTATTGATGTTGCGTTTTGAAACGCCTTGTTGACCAGATCACTGTTCTCCAGTGCTATTCCTAGTGATGGCGAACCCCGATGAAATGAAGCTGGGTAAAAGGGTGTATGAGCTGAAATGTTACACAGTGCAGCAAATCTGAGATTGGCAAATCCATTTGCTTCTAATGTAGAAAGCCTTTGAATGAGCTGGCAAGTTTCATTGATCTGCTCTTCATCAATGGTGTTTTCCTTGGTTATATGAGTTGTGCAGAATCCAGTGCTCGTTGATCGAATTACATCATAGAGAAGGCAAGTAAGATTTGGATTGTGAGTCGGTCCAATATTAAAATAATCAATATGATTACTGATGGTAAGATGCTGTAATCGTTTAATGATATGAATGAGTTCTTTTTTGTTTTTTGCATATTCTTCCCATGGTTGGGTGCTGAACCGAAGGGTTTGAACTTGATATCCTTTGCTTTCAAACCATTGTTTGGCAAGTTGTGCAGTTGTCCCTATCTGTTCAAGGGTCTTTTCTAGGATTGGTGGGTTTATTTCCATGCCGAGGGTTATCGATCGTATCTTCATAACAAGAATATCAATAGTGTCCAGGTTATTAAAAAAATCGATGGAAATTTGAAGAAATGAGGAGTGCTGATTAATCTATATTTTTCAGATGTTATTGCTTCGGTCGCAGTGTATCCCCGTTAAAATATTTTTTAAGAAGGGTTTTGATGGTGCCTGATGTTCCCACTGTTTCGATGCTGACCGTTTTACCACTGATTAGGGTGATAGATTGTAATACTTGGATGGTTTCTTGTTTTGCGGTATGAAAACAACGGACAACTCCGGCCTTACCATTAAACCGAGTGAGATAGATACCGTAGGTATCACAGGTTGAACCAAAAAGGTGCGTGCAGCTCTGTCGAATGATATTGATAAGTTGTTTTCGAGAAAAAGTATGTTGTTCTTTGCTATGAATGATGAAGCCAATGTATCTTTTACGTTTCGAATTGGGAAAAATATGCTCACCTGTGAAAAAGCAGGAATAAAGGTTACTCCGATTCGATGCGTGGTGCAAGAAGATAGGTTACATGACCTTTGGTATTTGCAATATCAAATTCAACCCGAGCAGGGTTGTCATTGCCCAGGAAGATGGTGACTGCATCATTTGCTTTCACCGGTTTGATCATGTTGCTAAAATAATCAATGGAGAACAGACTTTTAAAACTACCATTTGCTGTTAATTCTTCAACCATATCCTTCGGAAGTGTCAAATTGACGGTATCAGTGTCTCCTTCGGCGAAGAGTTCAAAAGCTTTTGCATTCATCGTGAGCGCAAGATGATCAGAAACAGCTTCTGATGCCTTCACTCCTTGAGTAAGTTCCGATGCTTTAACCACTACTTTTCCCGGCAGATCAAGTGTTGGCATTTTTGGATCGGGCATTCCTGCAGTATCAATAAGTGCCATTTTTCGAACCAAGTTTCCAATGGAGATGATTAACTTGTTGGCTTTATCATCAAGCTTTATGGCAACATCATCACCGCTCCCAGCAAGCCGCATAATCCCTGCGAATTTATCCATATCAATGCCCATTTCGATTTCTTTTTCCTTGGTATCAAAGGTATCAAAGGCATCCTTTCCTACAGTAAGATCAACCATAGCAACATGAGCTGGATCAACTGCTCTTAAGGTGATACCATCTTTATTGACGTTAAATTTCACTTCGTTAACCAGAGGGGATGTGACATCAATTATTCCCTTCAGGACTTCTGATTTTACCTTAGCATTAAACATCTTTCCGGCCTCCCCAATCAAAGGTATGAGTCATATGTTAGTACCCATCCATTATGTGGTTTGCATTTATAACACTGACGGTAACTCACAACAGGTGTCATCATCAAAATCTCTTGTATCTGTTAGTCTTCTCTCCATTTATACCCGCAAGAGGTGCAAGTGTAAAACCTACTTTCAGGTTCATCGCTTCCTCTCATTTGACGAAGAATCCAGTATGCCTCATTGTTCTGACATTTGGGACAGATTTTCTTGGTTTTTGGTAATACATTGGTTTTATCCTTGTCCTCAATGACGGTTACTTCTTTCTTCTTTTGTTCTGAAACGACAACGGTTGATCCCTGTTTTTTTACAGTATTGCCGCATTTTTTACAAATAAATTTATCACCTTGCGGATACATTAACGCTTTACATTTCTTACAAAACATGCTAATTCCTCTTTCTATCTTGCATATCGCTGATTATCTTCTCATGGTCAAATGCTAGTGGTGGAAGCTTTTGAAACGAAAAATAACTTGTTTGTTCTGCGTCATCAGCTGCTTGCATTTCCCCCCCGACTTTTTCTAGAAGATAAACCACACTGACTGTATGACCTCTCGGATCTCTCTTTGGATCTGAATATACCCCGAGAAGGGTACGGATCTGTGTTTGTAATCCTGTTTCTTCTTTTATTTCTCGAATAACCGCATCAGTTGTAGTTTCATTATATTCAACAAAACCACCGGGGAGTGCCCACATTCCTTTAAATGGATCTTTTTTTCGTTTAATCAACAACACTTTATCTTGCTTGATGATTACGCCATCAACGGTTAGTTTTGGGGATTTATAATCCATGGAGCACTGCAAATATCGCCCTCACTATTTAACTTTTAAGTACTAAAAAAATGATCAAAACGTATGTAATTATCAGTCTTTTTAATTACATGACGATTTGTTGAATATTTACAATGATGTTTTTTTCTTTTTTGTTATTGCATGGATTGCCAGAATGAAGGTAAGTTTTTTTGTAATTCGTTTTTCCAATCCATAAAAGTTGATTCATCAATTCCTTGTTCAACATTATTAACAATGTACATATTTTCATTTTCTTGTTGGTGCATCCCTAATTCCTCTTGTTCATCCATCTCCCGCATTTAGATTAACGGGTAACTAATAATGCTGAATCGATTAATGAATGTTTTTGCCGGGTAGCTATGTAGTTGTATATGTAGCTTCATGTTATTGTGAAATTGTCAGTAAACCTAAAAAATGAGAACCGTATTCCCCTTACAAAAATAAAGAGTTCTATTGGGCCCGTGGTCTAGGTGGTTATGACGTCGCCTTGACATGGCGGAGGTCGCCGGT
>CAZQMI010000127.1:4383-6559 GCA_964594475.1 uncultured Thermoplasmatales archaeon | reverse complement strand
TCCGATGCCTTGGGATGCGGATTATAAAATAAAAGGTGAGGAACTGATCGTTGCTGGTCATGCAGGACCAAACGCATGGGGATCAGCAGTAGTTAAGGTGCCTAAGTCCGATGTAGTACCAGGCAAGGGTGACTTCAAACTTATACTCGAACCTAAGGATTATGCGGCATTGGAACATCTTAGGGATCTACTACAGGCTTTAAACATCGAGTATAGAACTAATTAACTGCTATTTTAAGCCTGGTTCAGGAGTGTTTACAAAATGGACAATATAGATAAAGCAGTTGACAGTATCTTGGAAGCCGAAGACGACAAGTGTCTTTATATTGATCTACTCCGAGCTATAACAGAGATCCCAGAGGATTTTGACTCAGTGGAAAAAGGATTTGGCGATACCGTGGAAGCCATTGTTGATGTGGCCAACGAGATTGCTAAGGCTACTGGCAAAGATCAGTGCAGGAAGGTTGCTTCCAACCTACAAGTAGCTTTTGAACAAGAAGACGTAGAAGACTTTGCTGAGGCACTTGACTGGTTAGCTGAAACAGCTATAGACGCAGTGGCTCCTCAAGACAATATGTCCGTACCGAGAAGCACTGCTATACCATACATTAAGAAGGTACTCGACAAAGTGTCCAATAACCCCTGTCCTGATGAGGACTAAAGATGAACAAGAAACTTGACCAACTTGTAGAGATGTTTGTACAGACCTCTGAAGTTGAAGCCATGCCCAGCGGTCAAAATCGTGATGCTCAAATATTGAGGCTTAGCATTATCGCTGAATTCGATGCGACCAATCTCTATGAGAAACTGGCTGCATTGGCAGAGTCTGAAGACGTACGGAAAGTTCTGTTGGATATAGCTCGAGAAGAGAAGGTCCATGTAGGTGAATTTGAAACTCTTCTCGAGTTGGTTGATTCAGAGCATGAAGACGCAGAAGACGAAGGGGAAGACGAAGCCGAAGAACTCATAGGTGAAGAATGACAACAGATCTCATAGACAATATAGTAAACGAACTGGTGGAAGCTACAAAGGAATTACGCACTCCTGAAAGTGATGAACCAGAAAGCTATGACCTCAGATTGTATCATGCTACTATTCTTGACAACTGGGAAAGTATTTCCGATAAGGGGATTATTGCGGGTGGATCAAAACCAGCGGGGCAGGATTGGTTAGGCGAATACTCTGGCAAAGGTACTTACTATCACCTTATGTTTCCTGCCCATGAGCTAGATAACAGCTTTGATCCAGATTCAGGAGAGCCGTGGGCCATGGTCATAGAAGTAAAGAAGACAGTGCCAGCGGAAGCTATAGTACCGGACGAAGAAGCTGGTAAACCAGAGGACACAGTAGATATTATTAGCCAACAGGGACCCGTTGTGGTTGGTGTCGACGCAGAGCCAAGGGAAATCAAGGCTGTTCATCTCGTCGATACTGAGTCCGCTCGCTCTTGGGCTGAGGAGAATGTTAAGGACGTACCAGTAAAGTTTCATGAGTCGATTCATTAACTTTTTTTATGTTAGGAGAGCAAGATGAAGGACGAAGCAATTAACAAAGCAGTGGATAAGATATTAGAGCAGTCAGAAGAAGATAATGAAGGTCTTTACGTATCAGATCGGTACTTTGTTACAAGCAAGAAACATCCAAAGCTGCATGTATATGTTGGGGGATTGGAAGGCAAAATGACCAAGGAGAATCAGAGTCGTGCTGTAGAATTTGTTAAGGAAGTTCTTGCTACTCTCGATACTCCTTTGGATTTGGATGACTGGGCTACCGGACAAGGCACGTCAGGTGAGTTCCCTTATTATCTTCCACCCAGTGATAGAGGAGATTCGGTAACTCTCTATGGTTATGGAGAAGAAGATTACAAAACGTTACATCAGGCTTGGAAGGACTTAAAGCCTCTTGTAAAGGAATAATCTTCTTATAAAAGTATAACCACTGTAGGTAACATGTAAACATGTAAACATGTAAGTGTTAGGAGAATAACCGATGGATGTTGACACAATGACCGATATTATTTATGACACTCTTATGAATAATACGCAGCATGAACAGTTCGATGTCAGCGAAGTAGAAGACCCCTCCGTAGATCTGCAAAAGGATGAAATTAGCTTTAAGGCTGCAGATCTTGATGGGACTATGATTCCCTTCAGGATCAAAGTCGAGAAGTTGCCCG
>CAZQMI010000127.1:0-4283 GCA_964594475.1 uncultured Thermoplasmatales archaeon | reverse complement strand
GCAATATCCCAGATCAAATCAGCTGAAGATATCAAGGCTTACGAAGACAAGTTCAAGAAGACGGCACAAATATCTGGGAAGATAGCTGATGCCATAGGTGGGGAGGATGCTTGGGAGGAACAAGATGGAGTTTACAATACTAACCCTCTCGGGTATGGCGACATTATAGACTTTAATAAAGAAGAGTTGAGGGATTATCAAAACGATATCATTGGTGGTTTTGACAGTGAAGATGCTCAAGAGTCTTTTGAAGCGATCGTTAATGCTTCAGAGACAGGCGCTGAAGCCGGAATTGTTGTATTCAAGAACGAAGACATTTGGGTAGAACTTGATCTTGAGCCCGCATTAGAGGGCAAAATAGATGGACTTGTAGTTACAGACAAAAAGGGTGAAACACCTGTGTCAAGTGTGGAAGAGATCGTTAGCGCTGTTAAAGAACACATGGACGCTATTAGTGAGGAGTAACAGGTATGGACAAAATTGACAAAGCCGTTGATAAACTCTTAGGCGAGTCATACGACAAAGACAATATGATTGACCGTGGCATATCATTGTTGTCCAAATACAAAGACAGTGTTGATAAGGTCATGGACTACCTGATGTCGGAGTACGGTGGTCGTCTTGATGATGAAGAATGGGAAAAGGTAGAACAAGAACTCAATAACTATGTTGATAATTTGGAGGACGAATAGCATGGATAAGATTGATAAAGCAGTAAATCAGCTTTTAGGTGAAGAAGCAGAGGACAAAGAACAGGCATACGTTAAAATTCTGAAAGCCATCACCAGAGTGTTAGGCTCAAAGAAGATGGACAAGAAATCATTACAGCCGATTATTGATTTGGCCCAAGATGAGATTGGTACCGGTGACTTCGAGGCAGCCGTTATGGAACTGATCTCAGACCTGGAGGACGGCAACGAGGAGGGTGTTAAGGAAGAATTGTCTTTTATGGCAGAGTATGCTATGAAAGCACTTGATCCATCTTTGAGTGGTATGCTGGATACGGACAAAGATGGTATCCAGAAATTTCTTAATAAACTTGGAGACTAAAAATGAAAGATGAATCAATTAAGAAAGCAGTTGATGAATTACTTGGTGAAGCCGGAGAGATGGGCTGGCATGACATCAAACCCGGTGGAGAAAACTACGAGTGGGCTGAGTATGTACGGAAAGCTGCTGAGAAACTTGCAGAATTGACCAACGGAGTTTATGAGTTCAAAGGAGTGAGACCATTCGATCAGTACCAAGGTCCTTACGCCTCAGGATCTATAGGTAGCAGTTCTGCTAAGCTCTGGTCAAGTGATGTAGAGGACGAATTCCAATTCGATAGCGATGGGCTTGAACTAACAGGTACCGTTGAAGAAATAGCTGACGCCATTAATCAGGAGAACAAGCCAGATGAACTTGGATAAAGTTGTTGATCAATTGTTGGAAGAGGAAGAGGGAGAGTCTAGAGTTCTTACCATAAAATTTGACGAGAGAAAATTGGATTCTCTCCCTGATGAGGATAGAGAAGTTTGGGATTATGGTCTAGTAGGCGATGCAAATCCTCCTGCAGAGTTCATTAGTAGCGAAGGAGGAGTTGCTAAATATAAAGTCAGGGATGAGATGAGAGTGGATAAAGAAATCCACAGAATGAAGAAGTTGTATCCTGGAGTTATAAAAAGCGTAAGACTAAGAACCTGGGAATAGTATATATTACCAGATATTCTAGGAGCAAGTAATGAAGGAAGTAATTGAAAAAGCAATTGACGACCTGTTGGAACAAGACGATCCAAAGAACGGTATCATCATCAATGTTGATGGTACCGAAGCAACATACAAAGGTGAAGTGGTTGCTACTGCTGAAGAAGACGAAAATATTCTTTCTGAAATAGAGGATTGGCTGATTAAAAACGACTTTCCATTCGAAGATTGGCCAGCCATTTATGAAACAAAAGAGGACGGAAGTCTCGAACCTATCGATGTTGGTCCACCTGTACAATAGGAGAAAGACAAATGAACGTGGATAAAGTTGTTGATCAATTGTTGGAAGAGGAAGACTCTAATCTGGTCAGACTGATTCGGCTACATCAAGAACGGTTTGACGTTGACGATGAAGATGAAGTTGAGATGGCTGCTGAAGATAAACGCCATCTCGGCAAGACCGGTACTGCTACGCCCGTCACTGAACCAGCGCTTGGTTCCGTTGTGGAAGAACCATTCGATGCTATGTATAAGGTAGAATTTCAGGATGGCCACGAGCAAGTATTCGGTAAGGAAGAACTTGCTTTTTGGGATGGTGACAAACAGGAGTTTATTCCAACCGAGGTTGAAGACCCAGAGGAGTATCTCAGCAAATGAGTCAGTTGAACGAAGCCTATTTGGACGATATAGAGTCTCCTAAAGATATTCTCAGGAACAGAAGAAACATAGTGAATATGAGACGCTATATTAAGGATAAAGGGGAGAGATACCCAAAGCTAAAACGAAGGTATCTTGACAAGTGGCTCAATATAATCAATCTGTTTGCGGAGAAGTCAAGTACTTCTATGAGTGTCGTTATGAAGGATGTTGCTGAAGAAACAGGTAAAACACCAAACGAACTCATATCACTACTGTTTAAGATCTACGGACAAACTGTGCGGTGGCTAGAAAGACGTAAAAAGGAATCTAAGTCTACGGTAGATGACGCAGTAAATGAACTTCTGAAGTAGGATTACACACCAAAAATATTTCTAATTTTTACGCAGGTGTTTTGACTTCTCGTAGCTACTACCAAAATAGACCAGACAGATTTTATTGGTTTGACGTTGTTTGATTGTAATTGAGGTTACATAGGAAATTTTTATTTTAACCGTTGTGAACTTTACGAGAAGTGCGGACATGTTTAGTCTAACCACAAAACCATTATCCAAGAACTATCTCGGTATAGCCTATAGGCCGACGACAGGATTGATTAATAATCAACCCAGTCATGCCTACGAACGGCTGTCGGTCCGAGATTTTATGGGTAGGTTTTGAGGTAGGCTGACGGCAAAGAAAGAAAGTTGTTACTCAAAACCTACCCGAAACTGGAGAAATCTGGTCTCGGGTTTTTTATTGGTGTTTTGTCACTGTCTAATTGACAACGAGAACAAAAACTTTGCAACCTTTGCAACGATCTTTGAAATATTCCGGCGCTGTGAGCTAATTGGCTTAGGCTATCAGGTTTTCATCCTGATCATTGCGGGTTCGAGTCCCGTCGGCGTCACCATTATTCAGGGCGATTAGCTCAGTTGGCTAGAGCGCTTGCCTTACAAGCAAGATGTCATTGGTTCAAGTCCAGTATCGCCCACCAATATTTAGGGGCTGTAGCTCAGTCTGGAAAGAGCGCCAGATTGTCGATCTGGAAGCCGAGAGTTCAAATCTCTTCAGCCTCGCCAAACTTAATCTGCCTGTAGGCCAGTTTGGTTAAGCCACGTGGTTTTGGGACCACGTAATCGTCAGTTCGAATCTGACCAGGCAGACCATTATTACGTGTGGGGTCGTAGCTCAGTCCGGGAGAGCACCTGCCTTGCAAGTAGGACGTCGAGAGTTCAAATCTCTCCGGCTCCACCATTTTGTTCTTTGACAATTATATAGCTGTACTGGAGCAGTGGCCGAGTCAGGCTTATGGCAGCAGTTTGCTAAACTGTCGTACGGCATAAAGTCGTACCAGAGGTTCAAATCCTCTCTGCTCCGCCATTATTATCAAGGGCGGGTGACAGAATGACGGCATAGAATAGCGTTGCCGATGCCGTGCTCGACTGACAACCGGTCAATGCCAGGCGAGTTCCCTTGCTCTTATTACCCCATCGTCTAATGGTAAGACATCAGGTTTTGGTCCTGATAATCTTGGTTCAACTCCAAGTGGGGTAGCCATTATTATTCCGGTGTAGCTCAGAGGTAGAGCAGCTGGCCGTTAACCAGTTTGTCGTTGGTTCGATCCCAACCACCGGAGCCATTATTACTACTCTGAGGTTCTACGGTGAGACCCTGGCCCAACAAGGCATGCATTGGTAAGCCAACTGTGACCTGGAAAACGGAAACATAGTGTAGATGACCTCAGAGTTTATTGACCCGTAGCTCAATTGGAAGAGCGGCAGTCTCTGGAACTGCATGTTGAAGGTTCGAGCCCTTCCGGGTCAGCCATTATTATTGGGTACGTGGCAGAGCGGTAATGCACCTGGCTGTAAACCAGGCAGCCCGTAAGGGCTATCGGTGGTTCGAATCCATCCGTGCCCACCATTTATTTTAGCAGGGTGGAGCAGTTGGTCAGCTCG
>CAZQMI010000126.1:703-6618 GCA_964594475.1 uncultured Thermoplasmatales archaeon | reverse complement strand
CTTGACCTTTACCCGCTATAATTTTCATATAACATATTACCTTTAATCATCTAATCATCATAAAAAATTATATTGAATCAATATCAAATATTCTTTTTCAATTGCTTGATTATTTTTTGCAATGATTTTCCTATCTTTTGATCTGGTTCTTTGTTATGGTTAGAATGAATTGATGTTCTTTCCTTTTTTGACAATGTTGAAATCTTTGGGATTTTTACTGAAAACTTATTTTTTTTCTCCTTTTTTGTATGAGGTAGTTTTAAAAAACGTTTTTTAAAAGAAAACTGTTTCGTTGATTCTTCTGAATCCTGCTTGCTAGTATCATCTTGTGAAGAAATGATTTCAGAGGGTTGATTCTTTTTCTTTTTTGTTTTTCTCCTTTTCGTATTTAGTTTTATCTTTAATTTTTTCCTTTTTTTAGCATCTGTTTTTTTAAGCTTTTTATTTTTAAGAGATAGCTTATTGGTTTGTTTATCTTGTTTCTTTTTTGATTTTGTTCTATTCTTATTTTTTTTCTTATCCGATGGTTTCATGGATATTTGCGAAAGAAAGGTATTCTGTGATGATGAAGCGTTATCATCAGTAGCATTACTAGTTTGATCTGATAGTTTTTTCTTCTCCTCTGTTGAAGTATTCATTGATTTTTTTGAACTAGAACTAGTCTTCTTTTTTTGTGCCGGTTTAGATGCTACAACAGAATATTGTTTTTGAGGTGTACCGACAAGATTTAACTGGGAGACTTTTCCGTTTTCGTCATTTTTTATCGGAAAACTGGTCCAAGAAACAACCATATTTTCTCCATGAACAGTTTTAAAAGAGGTATCAACATCGACACCATCTGGATTAAAACGAACTTGATTGAGGAGTTTTTGTAATTCCGCACTTGGTATTTGCCTAGAGAAATATGATAAGAATGACTCATTAATAACATCGTTTTTTGTGGAACCGGTAAGATCTTCTAATGTTTTATTGAACCGAGAGATATTTCCTTGATTATCGATACCTACCACTAGCGTTGATCCTTTGGGAGACGAATCAACATCCCGAATGAAAATAGATTCTTCCAACTTTTCTTTCATAATTAGTGGTTATTATTTTTTTAATCAATGAATAACCATACTCAATTTGCTACTGTTTTTAATACTTTTTGATATTGTGTAATTTGTGTAAAATTTTTAACTCATTACCATACTATTTTTAATATCAACAGGGTAACATGGAGTTAATTGAGTTGTGCTCAAATGATATAACTGAGGTTGAGAAATTTTCCAATCAAAAACAAGTTTTAATTACTTAATAACGTTTTTATAGTTGATAAACATTATGTCATCTAGGTGTACTCGCTAGGAGGGGATAAGATAAAGCTGAAGATGGGAAAAACTGACGGTGCCTCAGTTGATTCAACTGATGAGAATAAAGAAAATCAAAAACAAGAGGAAAACGTTGAAAATCTTAGAAAGGTCATTAAACTAAATAGTAATGATGAGAAACCCGAGGAAAATCAACATTCCGAACAACCAGATACGACAGATGATGGCGAAGAAAATGATGATGATTTAAATGATGTTAATGATTTAATCGAAGAGGAAGAAACAACTCCTGCGAACACAAGGGAAGAATTAGAACAGAAAAGAGCAATTCTTCAAAGAATAAAGGACTTTGATTTTCAAATAAAGAAAAATCAAGAGGACATAAACTCTATTGGAGAAAAAATTTCATCCTTATCTAAAGATTTAGATGATCTAGTAAGTTTGTATGAAATAGTATCAGAACAGATGAACCCATTTGTCGGTCTTTCTAAAGTTACCAAAAAACGTTTGGAATCACTTGAAAATATAAACAAAGAAATCGAAAATCTAAAAGAAAAATTCGCATCAATTGAAGGAGATGAACTTATTCAAACGGTTAAACAAGATCAGCCTACAGGCTTTGATCCCGATTTTGGAATCGATTTGTCAGACCAAGAGATGGATTGTATTATTGAACAATCTTTTTCAGAATTATTTGATGAACCAAAGTTGGAAAATACGATTGATGGTGTTATTAATGCTTATATCGAAAATTTAAAAGATATGTAATAAAATTAGGTATTGACCTATGAGTGGAATAAAAAACAATAATGGAGCATCTCCCGCTGATGATTTTGATTTACATTTGGAATTATCTTCTCTTATTGCTGACCAAATTATTCCACGATCGATTGCAGAAAAACTTGAAAAAAAAATTAATGAAAAACAATTAGATATTACAAAAGAACAATTACATGCAATCGTTAATAAAATTCATAATTTTCTTCAAGAATATCAAAAAAATGGGTCATTACCAGATAAGGAGAAATTAAAAAAGAATGCCGAATCTGATGAGAAACAAAAAACAGATACTAATCAAAACCAGAAAATACATGATGATTCATTAGATGAAAGTGCATATGAAGATAATAATGACTTCCTGGAAAAAATCGAAAATTTACAACAAAAGATCGATTTATTAATACAAGAAAAACAAGATCCAAATATAGAAAATGAAACTAACTCTACCAATCAATATAATCCTGAAGAAATGGAGTTTCCATATGATGATTCTTTTTCAACTGAACATTTAACTGCAGATCCGTTACAATCAATTAATCAAAATCCCGAAAGCATTATTGTCCTTATGAATTGGCTTCAATATTTAGTAAATCGTTGTGGACGTGAGAATCTTTCTAATGTTTTAGATTATTATGTTGAAATTGATTGGATTACTGATGATGTCAAAATTAGTTTACTTGAATATTCCCAGGGAATTACAGAGGCAAAAAACCAAAAGGATGATTCTTCCAGTAAAAATAAACAGCAAACATCGGAACTATCATCAAAGGAACACATACAGTCCTATTTATACATTCAGCGATTAAAGGGTAGGAAATTTAAAAAACATTTCGTTGAACGTATCAATGGTGAACTTGCTCGTATTGAAAAAAAGATTGATATGTACTATCACACACAATAAGTGAGTGTGTCGTCATCATTATACAATCAATATCACAGATAAATTTATTTACTCATAATAATTTATAATGCATATTACAATCATGAGGATGGTGAATAAATGGGATTTTCAATTTCGGTAAGTGCTGCAACTATTGGTGTAGCTATTATAATGATCCTTGAGGTTTCAATGGGTACAATTATTCCTTTATTTACCGATCTTAATGATAGTTATGAAAATATGAGAAATCGAATTATTGAGGAGATACAAACTGAGATTGAAATAAATAACATCACCGTTCAACCAAATGCTTCTTTACATGACATTACAATTACAGTGAAAAATACAGGATCAACAGTCATAGACGTTGCTTACCTTGATCTATTGGTTAATGGGTTATTATCTTCGTTTTCCTATGATGATGAATATTGGTTTTCAGAAAATACTTATACCATAACGGTACATGGGTTGTCAGGATCAGGATCGAACAAAGTTAAGATCATTACTGAAAATGGTATTAGTGATTACCATTCATATTTGGTATAACATTTATGAAAACAAAACAGTTGAAAAAATCGATGGGATGAAGTTACTATGGGATTTAGCGTTACAGGTTCACATGTTGTATTCTTTATTGCTTCAGTAATAGCAGCAGGAGCAGTTTCAGGTGTTTTTTTAGCTGTAGCATTTAACATCAATACAAGTTTTTCAGAACGTGGAGCTCGAGTTCAAGATGTTTTAGATATTGAGTTTACAATTATTAACGATCCTGAATTTATTCCATTAGATAGTGGTGATTATGTATTTTATGTAAAAAATACCGGAGGAAAACAACTTGTAACAACTGAAGAAATATTCACTGTTTTTATAGACGGTGAAATAGTTAATACTGAAAATTTCAATTTTTCAATTGACAAAATAAAACCAGGTGAGATAGCAGAGATGTACATTGATTCTACTTTTATTGATTCAGGCACACAGCATCTTCGCCTAGTTGGACCACAATCAATAACGGATAAGTTCATATTTACCATTTCATAAAAAATTCATTGGTGATTAAACCATATGACTAAAACGACTAGACTAAGTAAAACTAAATCATTAATACTTGAGCGAAATGGAGAAAAGGATGGATTTGCAGAACGTTTCGGTCAAGTGATACCAGATGGATCATTAATTTTTTTAGAGGGAAATGAAGGATCTGGGAAAAGTATATTTTGTCAACGTTTTGGTTATACCTTTTTAAAACAAGGTTATACCTGTACATATATTTCAACTCAATACAGTGTTAAAAGTTTTCTTAGACAGACTGCATCAGTGGGGTATGATACAAGAAAATATTTAATGTCAGGCAAACTTTTCTTTATTTCAACAGAAGTCACACTGGCTGAACCAAAGCCAAAGGAAACCTTTTTGAATGCATTAATCACCACTCAAAGAATATTTGATCCAGAAATCATATTCATAGATTCAATATCGACATTACTCAATGAAAGCTTAAATGAAAATAACCTTATTGATTTAACCAGTTTTTTTAATCGGCTGAAAGGAACCGGAAAAATCATAATGATAACTGCTAATCCAAATGATTGGAATAATAAAATTCATAGCACCTTCCAAATGAATTGCGATATTCATTACCGTGTTGCTCATGAAAATATGCCTGGAATAGGATTAGTATACAAATTTTATATCGAGAAATTTAATGGTGCTCGAAATAGATACGAACCATCAACGACATTTAAGGTACAACCTGGGACAGGACTCACCATTGAAACTAGCGGTGTTGCTTTCTAGAGGGAAAATAATGGTAGAGATGGATTTGGATGAGGAACAAAAATTAATTGAAAAAAATCATCATCTCAAACAATACATTAAAGATATTTCCTTAAAAATGGATAAACCAACATTTTATGTTAATGTACCAAAAGAAGAAAAAAAGAATAAATTTCCAAATCTCATTTATCCAACTAAGGGAATCGTATTTATTCATGTATACCGAACACCACAAATGGAACAAATTGAATATCACAGTATTGAACCACAACTAACAGAGGACCAAATTAAAAAAAGAAGTGTTGTTCTTGAACGAATGTATGAACAAGCACATTTCTATGATAGCATTTACAATCCTGACGATCTGCGGAAAGCGATTAATTCACTTTTTGATAAACTAACCATTGTTGACAACACAGCGTCCTCATTTGAAGATCTGAAGAAAAGAGGAAAAATCAAATTAACCAAAGAAGATAAAATTTCAATTAAATACAATATAACCAAAGAGATCGTTGGAAGTGGACCACTTGAACCACTGATGAGAGATCCAAATATTGAAGATATCCATATATTGACCGGTGAAAATGTTCATTTGATTCATAAAGTATTTGATTTAGTCCGTACCAATATTTTTATTGACCCGAATTGGGCAAATGCATTTTCCCAAGAATTCAGCGAAAAAATTGGCAGCCCGGTCAGTGATGGAGTGCCAATTGCTGACGGGACCCTCCCAGATGGAAGTCGTGTTAATATAATTCATCCCAATGACGTCAGCTTGAAAGGACCCAGTATGACGGTTAGAAAATTCAGTGAAACACCAATATCCATTACTCAAATCATCAACTGGGGAACGATGAATAGTTATATTGCTGCCTATCTTTGGATTGCAATGCAATATGGCAGGAGTTTTTTTGTCTGCGGTGAAACAGCATCAGGAAAAACAACCACGATGAATGCTGCTATTCCATTCATCCCACCAGATAGAAAAATATATTCAGCAGAAAATACACCAGAGGTGCAAGTTCCTCATCCTGTCTGGCAACAATTACTTACGCGAACAACTGGGCCAAAAGAAAGTCACATTGATTTAAATGATCTGTTAAAAGCTGCGTTACGATCCCGTCCCAATTACATTATCCCTGGTGAAACACGTGGAATTGAAGGACGAG
>CAZQMI010000126.1:0-693 GCA_964594475.1 uncultured Thermoplasmatales archaeon | reverse complement strand
AGGCCATGCAAACGGGTCATCCCTGTATTACAACATTTCACGCTGGATCAGTAACAAAGGTCATACAACGGTTTACCGGTGATCCTATTAATGTACCGAAATCGTTTATGGATAACCTGGATTTTGTTATTATTCAATTAGCGGTTGATCGAAAAGGTAAACGTTTACGTCGGATTATCTCCATTGATGAAATTGAAGGCTATAATTCAGCAGTTGATGGTGTGATTACCCGGAAATCATTTGAATGGAATTCAGCATCGGATCAACATTTATTCAAAGCAAATAGGAACAGTTTTGTTTTAGAAAATAGAATTGCAAAAACCGCTGGATATGAACATCCCTCTGATATCTATAACGAACTTGATCTTAGGAAACGAATTCTGGATCGAATGGTTGAAGAAAAAATCTTTGATTATTATGAGGTTGTTCAGTTTATCTGGACCTATTTTAGGGAGGGAGTGGATGGACTTCCGATAAGCATATAAGCAAAAAAATATTATAAAAAGACTCATAATTACAATTATGTGATGGGATGGCCACGTTAGCTGAAGAACAAATGACTGAAGCAGAGATTCAAGAACTCATTGATAAACATCCTCATCTTAAAACATATTTGAAAAACATTGAAATAAAAATGAAACGACCGGAATTTTTTAAAAAAATTCCAAAATCCAAAGAAAATGAAGAATTTTT
>CAZQMI010000125.1:0-6714 GCA_964594475.1 uncultured Thermoplasmatales archaeon | reverse complement strand
CCTTTATAATCATGTTCCCGGTCCATAAACAAGTTCAATGTTTCCAGATCATCAGGGTTCTCCTTCACCCGTAGATTTGTTTGTTTCAACGTGTTATAACACATATCACAAAGAGTGATGATAGTGTTGTGACCTTCATCTTCAGCATGGATGAGATTCCGTAATGGAGCAAGATGATGCATGAGATCATCATCGGTTAAGGATGCAACCACACCACAACAATTCCAATCCTTCATCTCAATCATTTCATGACCAAAGGTTTCCATAATAGCCATTGCTGATTTCTCAAGGTTCTTTGCTGAGGTTTTCAGTGTACAACCTGGGTAATACAACGCTTTCATGATACTCACTTTCTCATCCGACATTTTTCCTAAATAAGCTGACAAATGCTATTTGAGGAATTTTTGATTTTTTCTCTTTTGAAATACATTTCAATGTTGTTTTATCAATACTCTTTCTGAGAATGATCTGACGAAGCGCCTCCATGATCTTGGTAATGTTAATATCTCGAGGACAACGCTCTGCACAGGTAAAACAAGAAGAACATAACCAGATGGTCTTGGAATTTAATACCTCCTTTCTATCAAGGATTACATACCTGATCACCTCATCAGGGGATAAATCCATCTCCTCCACAAAAGGACATCCTGCAGAACAGGTTCCACATTGGTAACATCCATAGAGGTTCTCCCCACTGAGTTCTTCAACCTCCTTGACAAGCTGACCAGGTTTTAAATTCAAGGAATCTACATCCACGGTGGTTCCCTTGACCTTTTTACTCATTTACCTTCCCCCGTTTCACAGAGTGCGTTGATCATGTATTGGATTTGATTACGTTTGTATCCTTTTTGATCAATAGCTGCAGAGGGACACGCCGCAGCACAACTCCCACATCCCTTACACAATGCTTTGATGACATGGGATACTTTCTTTTCCTTTCCTTCAACCTGTTTTATTTGGGATTCAATGGCATTATAGGGACAAATCGCAAGACACATCCCACATCCACTGCAAAGGTCTTCATCAACTTCTGCGATTTCTCCTTCTCCCCTCATTTTTTGCTGAGCGATTGGAATCGAGGCTCGAGATGCCGCACCTTCAGCTTGTGCGATTGAATCAATGAGATTCTTTGGATAATGAGCAGCACCACACATATAAATACCAGAAGTAGAAAAATCAAGTGGCTTGATCTTGGCATGGGTCTCAATGAAAAAACCTGCGTCATCGACAGGGACCTTTAACATGTTTTTCAGTTTCTCAGTCATAGCGGCCCCCTCTGTGTTAATGGTTAACACCAACAGATCAGCGGGAAGATCGAAATCCTCATCTAAAATATCATCATGAACATGAACCGTGACCGGCCCATGCGCTGGGTCTTGTTCATCAAGTGTAACCCTGGGTTTTTGATCATTTGGATAACGGATCATGGTCACATGATGGTTCTCAAGTACATCCGCATAATATTCCTCCTCCTGTTTCCCAAACACGCGCATGTCCCGATAAAGCATGTAAATCTTTGAGTTGGGGAATTTCTGGCTGATGAGTTTTGCGTTTTTAATCGATACTCCACACCCAATGCGGCAACAATACGGGCGTTTCTCATCCATTGCCCCCACACAATTAATCATAACCACATTTCTGGGTTCTTTAAGTTCATTGTTTTTAATCTTAGTTTCTAGTTCCGTTTGAGAGACAATATGATCATTTTTATGATACTGATAGCTGCCATCTAGATCTATTTCCTTAAAACCAGTGGCAACAATAATGGTTCCAAATTCAAGTTCCTTGGTCCTTCCTTTTTGAGTTACCCGTCCCTTATAATTACCAATATATCCATCGAGATCGACCAGTTCAGCATCGGTTAACACGGTGATAAGCTCATTTGCCTTGATCTTTTTGACCAACGGTTTGATGATATCCTCAGTTCTCATATCAGAAGGAAACATGGAATGCAACTGATTAAGCCGGCCACCAAGGCGTTGTTCTTTTTCAATGATGATTGATTTAATTCCCATATCAGCAAGGGCAAGAGCTGCTTTCATTCCTGATATGCCACCACCAATGATCAAGGTAGCTGGAAAGACCGAGAATTCCTCTTCAGACAAGGCCTCAAGACTTCCCGCTTTAGCTACAGATGCCTGTATCAGTTTCATGGCTTTCTTAGTTGCTGCATCCCAATCATCTGAATGAACCCAGGAACAATGATTCCGAATATTAGCCATCTCAAATAGATATTTGTTCAATCCTGCTTCCCGTAACGTATCCTGAAAAAGCCCGCCATGCGTTCGAGGAGAACAGGCAGCGACAATGATCCTATTTAAGCCCTTATCCTTTATTGTTTCCTTAATCTTCTTACAACTATCCTCAGAACAAGCAAACATGATATGCTCAGCATGTTCAACTCCGGAAAGCTTTTTTGTTTCCTCAGTGACTTTTTCAACATCAAGATAATTTGCAATGTTTTTCCCACAATGACATACAAAGACACCAATTCGAGCGTCCTCAGCAGAAATATCTCGTTCTTTGGGAAATTCTTTACCAATATGTTTTTCCCTCTCTTTAATAGGACCGACTGCTTTTGCTGCTGCACCACTTGCCATGGCCACACTATCAGGAATATCTTTCGGACCCTGAATACAACCAGCAAGAAAAATGCCATCCTTGGTTGATTGCACAGGATTTGTTAAGATATCCTCTTGTTGAAAGAACCCATTCTCATCAACCTCGACTCCAAGAATCTCGCCTAGTTTCTTATTTTCCTCATTTGGTTTAATCGCTGTTGATAATACCAGCATATCAACAGCATCCTGCCTGATCTCACCGGTGAGCGTGTCCTTATATCGAACGGTAATGCTCTTATCATTATTTTCATACACAGAAGAGGGACGCCCCCGAATGTAGTTAACACCCAGCTCTTTAGCATGGTCATAATATTGTTGAAAATCCTTTCCATAGGCACGGATATCCATATAATAAATATTGATATCAATCTCCGGATGGGCCTCTTTGACAATTGATGCCTCTTTTGTTGCATACATACAACACACCCTGGAGCAATAGGGAAACCCGAGTTGTTGACTGCGGGAGCCAACACATTGAATCCAACCAATGCTTTTTGGTTTTGAGCAATCTGAGGGGCGAACTACCTTTCCATCTGTTGGTCCAAAAGAGGAGAGTAAACGCTCAAATTGAAGAGCAGTAATCACATTATCGTATTTACCATAACCATATTCCTTCCGGATTTCAGTAGGTTCAAATAATTCAAAACCCGTTGCAACAATGATGCTACCAATGTGAACTTCTACTTCTTCAGATTTCTCAAGAAAGGAAATCGCTTCAGGTTCACAAACCCGGTCACAATAACCACAGCCAATACAATGATCTGCATCAATGGTATAAACAATGGGTACTGCTTGTGGAAACTCAATATAAATGGCCTTACGAGTCGACAGCTTCTCATCAAATCGGTTCACCACATCAACAGGACATACTTCAGAGCAATCATCGCAACCTGTACATTTATCAGGATCAACATATTTGCTTTTCCGCCAGATATTAGCAACAAAATCACCGGTTTCACCCTTTAACGAATTCACCTCTGCATAGGTGATCAACTCGATATTAGGATGACGGGACAGCTCGACCATCTTTGGAGCAGCAGTACAAATAGAGCAATCATTGGTTGGAAACGTCTTATCCAGTTTCACCATCGCACCACCAATCGTTGATGTCTTATCGATGATGACTACTTTATATCCTTTATCAGCAGTATCAAGAGCCGCTTGCATCCCTGATATTCCTGCCCCGATCACCAATACATCAGCATCAATGATCCGTTTGTCTTTTGTTCGTTTTCTTTTTTCAGAAAAACGAGCTTTGCTATCAACATCCTGGATTGATTTCTTTTCGATGATCTCCTCAGGTTCATCATAAAAATAATCATCCTGTAAGGGAATGCCTTGATCATGATCCAATCGTTCATTAATAACCTTAAAGGGCATTTTTACCTGCCTCAACCCCTTTTTCAAAAGCCTTTACATTCAATTCTGTGAATCGTTCAGGAACACTATTAACAACGGCATTTTTCACTGCATCAACGGTTAATGCATCATAGATACTGGTAAATGCTCCAACCATCACGATATTGGTAACAATCTTATTGCCTAATTCTTCCGCGATCTGCTGACCGTGTACCTTATAGATCGGTCTTCCAATGTCATGTTTTGTGACTAGGTCCGGATCAAGAATGATAATGGTATCATCTCTAATATCATCCCGATATGAATCAAATGATTCCTGAGACATGGCCACCAGACAATCAACACTTAATGGACGAGGATACCCAATTTTTTCATCAGCGATAATCACTTCAGATCGAGCCGCTCCACCACGGGCCTCAGGCCCGTATGATTGACTCTGTACAGCCTGATAGTCCATATACACAGAGGCTGCTTTTCCAATGATAAAACCAGCAAGAATAACCCCTTGACCACCAAAACCACAGATTCGTATCTCTTTTTTCATTGTTTCCCCCCTTTTTTGGCAGTATCGTTTATCTGTAATCTATCTACCAGTTTTTCATATTCTTCAAAAAAACCTGGTTTTTTCAGGTCCTGGAACACACCGATTTGAAATTTATTTTTGATTTCGTTTTTCTGCTCCTCAGATCCATACATCATGATTCGCTGATAATCCTCAATCAAAATTGTATTATCATCATACCACGCCCATTGTTCCTTGATATCTCGTAATTTATTTTTTCTTCCATAGGCTGTGGGACACGGAGCAAGAAACTCAAGCAATGAAAACCCTTTCTTTTGCAATCCATCCTTGATCGATTTAATGGGTTTATAAGGATGCGTAACACACCAGCGAGCAACATAATTTGCCCCCAGTGCACAGGCCAACTCACAAATATCAAAGGGATGTTCGATATTTCCATATGGTGCAGTTGTGGCAATGCTACCAAGTGGAGCAGTAGGTGCAAGTTGTCCACCGGTCATTCCATAAATGAAATTATTAATCATAATAACTGTCATATCGATGTTGCGTCTAGCTGCATGGATCAAATGATTCCCACCAATACCTGCACAATCACCATCACCGGTGAACACAACCACCTTTAAATCAGGATTTGCTGCTTTAATACCAGTTGAAAACGCAATGGCTCTGCCATGAGTGGTATGAAGGCCATCAGCGTTCATATACCCCGGGAGTCTTGATGAACACCCAATGCCTGAGGCAAACACAACCTTATCCATATCCCAACCGAGTTCTTCCAATGCCCAGATGGTATAATCAAGAACGACACCATGCCCGCATCCATTACAAAAAATGGTTGGCCACATGCCTTCACGTAGATATTTTTTGTTCAAAGCATCAGCAGTTTTAATTTCAGCCATCTATGATTCCTCCAGATATGAATACAATTCATTTGGATAATGCATCTCACCACCAATCTTTGGAGCGGAAACAACCTCACAGTTTCCACATGAATGTTCTTTTATCGGATGAAAAATCTGACCAAGGTTCATCTCTGGAACGATGATCTTATCAACTTTTTTTGCAAGCTGTAATATTTCATTTTCAGGGAAAGGCCATACGATTTTGAGGCGAAGCATCCCTACGTTTATTCCATTTTTTCGACCCATTTCCATTGCAGATTCAGCTGGCCGAGCCGAAGCTCCATAGGTAACAAAGGCAATATCGGCATCATCTAACTGTAATCGTTCAACAGAGACCAGTTTGTCCCTATCATCAGTAATCTTTGATGTAATCCGTTTGATCAGTCGTTCATGATCATGTTGTTTATCTGTTGCGGGAAAACCAGCTTCATTATGGGTCAGACCAGTCACATAGGTATGATAACCCGTTCCAAAAGTTGGAAAATCTGGTACCTTACTCCTTCTTGTTTGTGAGTTTGTAAATGGAATGAATTTTTCTTTGTCAATGGTTGCTGGCACTCGTTCAACGAGGTTTAGATCCTTTTCATCAGGAATAACGATACGTTCTCGTAAATGTCCGATTTCCCCATCGGTCATCACACAGACAGGATTTCGATATTTCTCTGAAAGATTAAAAGCTTCAATGGTGAAATCCATGCATTCCTGCACGGTGCTCGGGGCCAAAGCGATGGCCTCAAGATCACCATGTGTTCCCCATCGAGCTTGCATCATATCACCCTGAGCACCAAGTGTGGGCTGCCCTGTCGATGGACCGGTTCGTTGCACGTTAACGATGACACAGGGTGTTTCCGTCATGATCGCGTATCCATAGTTTTCCATCATCAATGAAAAACCAGGGCCTGAGGTCGCGGTCATTGATTTTGCACCTCCCCATGCAGCACCAATAACTGCAGCGATACTTCCGATCTCATCCTCCATTTGAATATATGTCCCTTTCACCCGGGGCAGTCTTCTTGCCATTCCTTCAGCGACTTCAGAAGCTGGCGTTATCGGATATCCTCCAAAAAACGAACAACCGGCGAGTAGACCACCGTAGACACAGGCCATATCTCCTTGTATAAATTGAACTTTGTCACCAAGAACTTTTCTTATTATCTCTGGGTTTCTTTCATATCTCATTTAGACCGTTCTCCAACTGGGGATAAAAGAGTTTTTTTAACAGGTTTTTTCTTCTTTTCATCTGGAATAATGGTAATTGCTAAATCAGGGCAAATAAGCTCACAATATCTACAATAATTACATTCATTGT
>CAZQMI010000124.1:0-6783 GCA_964594475.1 uncultured Thermoplasmatales archaeon | reverse complement strand
TTACCAACATCTTTTTCTAAGTGTTGTTTTTGCCGTTTTAAAACCATAGGTAATTAAAAAAATTTGATTATCTGATGTTTTTGTTTTTTTAAAAACCTTAAGTTTTATATTCGTTAACTGTATATTGTCCGTAATGAACAAGGATGATGGGATGGTAGTAATCTATGGCTCAGAATGAAGCAGAGATGGTAAGTAATCCAATGAATAACAGTGAAAGCTGTAATCCCCATGGTTATTGTAAGACTGGAATTACTGATCTTGATCAGAAACTGTGCGGTGGAATTCCTAATGGAAATACCGTGTTGTTGGTTGGCAGTAGTGGATCTGGGAAAACAACGTTGTGTATGGAATTTCTTTCAAATGGTGCACGTCAAGGTGAACGAGGTGTTTTTTTTACTATCACGGAACCATTGTTTAAATTGACTAGTAACATGGAAAACTTTGATTTCTATGATAAGAAGCTTATTGAATCCGGGATGGTTAATATCATTGATTTACGAATCATTAGCGATCGGTTAGGTCTTGATGCTGAAAAATATTCTGTTGAGGATGCCAGTGCATTACTTGATGTGTTAAAGGATATTGCTGATGAGCTGCAAGTGAAACGGTTGGTAATTGATTCTATTACTGCGCTTTGTTATCGATTGCAGACCAAGGAATTGATCAGGGATTTTATCTTTAAATTGGGTTCTTCTCTTGCTGCTATGAGTTGCACAACTATTCTTACTTCCGAGGTTCCTCCGAATGAAACGAAGTATTCGCAGAATGGAATTGAGGAGTTTATCGCTGATGGTATTATCTTGTTAGGCGATATTGAAAGAAAGGGTGATTTGATTCGTACATTGCAATTAATTAAGATGAGAGGAACGGCTCATAGTAGAAGTAAGGTGGCGATGAATATTTCCTCGAGGAGAGGAGTTGAAATCACTCCATTATTGAAATCCAGGTGAGCAGCAGATGTCAAATAGCTTAATCGATGGATTGAAGGAACGCATGATCAATGCGGTTGGGATGAATCAGGCGGTTGGGATTGTTCTTCCGAGTAATAATTATGATGATTTACTGCAGGCAACATTTGAATATATGAAGGAAAAACGTGATGCTTCATGGGTGTATGTAACCTCTACGAGACCCTATGAATCTGTTAGAGAAATGTTTGCTGATCAGATTGATCATTCATCGGTGTTTTTTATTGACTGTGTTTCTCGGGCAGCAGGTATTCAAACCATGGATCAGAACTGTTTGTTTCTTGATAGCCCTTCTGAACTTGAGCGGTTGATTCTTGAGATCATGAGTGCGGTTAGAGATCGCAATCAGAAGGAATCATTTGTGATTCTTGATTCCTTAAGTTCATTGGTGTTATACAACGATGTGGTGTTGGTTGCTGAGTTTTTCACTCATTTAATGAATAATATAAGGTTGGCAAATGCTACTACTGTGTCTTTATGTATTGAAGAGGAGATGGATGATGCATTGAACAAGGTATTGTATTTGAAGAATGATAAAATCATTAAAGTTCGAGAGAGTTTTATCTGAAATAAGAATGGATGAAAAATAGATTTTCCATAAATGTTTTGGGAAATGGTTGTAGGAAGAAATGACGAGTAAGGATTTTATCAGCACCGGAATTGAGAAACTTGATTCTTTGCTAGAAGGAGGATTGCAGAAAGGCTTTACCACTCTTATCTCAGGGGTTCCTGGTAGTAACCTTGAAATCATTTCCAAACAGATTGCGTCCACTGAACAGGTTATTTATATCTCTACAGATGAAACCAAGGATGAAATTGCACGGGCCATGAATCGATTTTCTTGGGATATGGATGATATCGAATTTGTGGATATTGCCAGTAGACATCTAAATCGTATCTTGGAAGGTGAAAGTAAGCGGATTTCCATTTATGAACAGCGTTCAAAGAATAAACTAAAGGAATTAATTAAGATGGGATCTGAAGGTATGCCGCCTACCATTAGGAGCCCTGAGGATTATCTTGCGGTGATATCACATAATGTACGTGTTCATGCATCGAAAAAAATCATTGTTAACTCTCTTGATTTCTTTCTGAATCGTTATCGTCATGATGATATTTTGAAGGCATTACAAGCTGCAAAGGCTATTGTTGCTGATAAACAGGGTGTTTTGATCATTATCATGACCCGGGGGATTCATGGTGAGGAAATTGAGCGGAAACTTGAGTTGCTTTCAGATTGTGTGCTTGAACTAGATGTTATTCAAAAGGGAACAACATTTGAACGGTTGTTAACTGTTAAAAAAGTAAGAAATTATGCAAAAAAGATTGGAACCGCGCGTTATGATATCACTGATACTGGTTTTATGTTAGAAACTATTGAACGGATTTTATAGCTTGTTCAGATCATTATTTGTTCATTTCGTTGTTTTACTTTTATTAAGATTAGCGGTATCTTAAAAAAACAAGTGAAAAAATAAAATAATAATTATAACATTTATGCTATAAAACAACAGGGGTGTTGAAATAATCGACTCATTTATAAACAAGGAGTTTATTACATATGTCGAAGACATATGGATGGGATGCATGATAGAGTTAAGGGAGAGAATGAATCAATTGATTCAAAGCGACCTTTGATTGTTCGCGCGTTACGGAGAAGCAGTGTTCGAAGGAAAATCGCTGAGTATCTGTTTGATATTAGTCCAAGCAGTAGCTATACTTCAGAGATTGCACATCATGTGAAAACAACCCCGACGAATGTGCTCGGTGCCATAAGAGGCATGGAATCTCGGTATCGCAAGGATGAATCATTACTTGCCCTCAACATCGTTGAAATGAAAAAAAGTGGGAAAGACATCAAACTTTATGAGATCACACCGTTCGGTAAGGAAATCCTTGAATCTATCAAGGAAGAGATGTGAAACCATTAGAGTGGACCCTTTTCCCACCATTTATTCTTTTCAATAGAGAAAAGGAGGACCATAGGGCTTAATAGTAAGTTGTTTATATTGGATGAAAAATGCTCCAATATGAATGGGGGCTTGGCGTTATGAAAAATGTAGATATTTCCTCATTAAGATTTGGAACCACATTGGTCAAAAAAGGTTTTGCACAGATGCAGAAAGGTGGTGTCGTCATGGATGTCACCAATGCCAAACAAGCAGAAATTGCCGAGGAAAGTGGTGCTGTTGCGGTGATGGCATTGGAACGAGTGCCAGCAGATATCAGAAAGGATGGCGGCGTTGCTCGGATGGCAGATCCTGCAGTGATTAAAGAAATCATGAATACCGTTAGTATTCCAGTGATGGCAAAGGCGCGTATCGGCCATTTTACAGAAGCTCAAGCTCTTGAATCCATTGGCGTGGATATGATTGATGAGTCTGAGGTATTAACTCCTGCTGATCCCTTTTATCATATTAATAAACATGATTTTGATATTCCGTTTGTTTGTGGATGTCGGTTTCTTGGGGAAGCAGTTCGTCGTATCTGGGAGGGCGCGGCGATGATTCGGACCAAAGGCGAAGCAGGTACTGGTAATATCATTGAAGCCATCCGACATCAACGAATGGTTTCTCGGATGATCCAATTGGTAAAAGAAATGGATGATCCAAGATTAGAAAGTCTCACTGAACAGTATGCAGCTAGTTACGTAAACGCATATAAAACCTTAACCGAGAACAATCCTAATGAAGACACTCTTGTATTTGCAGATTTTTCCTACCGCGAGGTGAAACAGGAAATATTCAAGGTGTTAAAGGAAATTCAGAAACTTGAACGATTACCCGTGGTTAATTTTGCTGCTGGAGGGATTGCCACACCTGCTGATGCAGCGATTATGATGCAATTAGGAAGTGATGGAGTGTTTGTTGGGTCAGGTATTTTTAAATCAGGGAATCCTAAACAACGAGCTAAAGCAATCGTTGAAACTGTTGCTCATTATGATGATCCATCGGTGATCGCCGAGGTTAGTAAGAATCTTGGTGAGGCAATGGTTGGAATTGAGATTGAGAGTATCCCTGAAGAACAACGGTTGCAGGAGAGAGGATGGTAGGTCCTGTTTCCATTGGTATCATTGGTATTCAGGGAGCGATTGCTGAACATCAACTAATGCTGCGGAAACTAAATGAGGATGTTGATCCCGATGATCGTTGTGATATTCATGTTATTCGACGATCTTGTGAATTAGATTTAGTTAATGGAATCATTCTCCCCGGCGGAGAGAGCACGACTATCTCTCGGTTTTTAGAACGAAAAGGTCTTTTAAGAATCATTAAGAAACGAGTACAAAATCATTCTTTAGCGGTCATGGGAACCTGTGCAGGGTGTGTAATCCTTGCAAAGAGTCTTGTTGATGCTGATAAAGATGTTTCATTGTTACAATTAATGAATATGCAGGTACATCGAAATGCATTTGGCAGACAACGGCAGTCATTTGAGCAAAGCCTTGATATCGCTTTAATCGGATCCTCATTTCCAGCGGTGTTTATTCGTGCTCCGATAATTACAAAAGTACAGGGATCTTGTCGTTTGCTTGCATCAGTTAATGGAAAGGGAGTGATTGCAAAACAGGATAATTGTTTAGCCCTTTCGTTTCACCCTGAGCTAACCCAGGATGTTCGTGTTCATGAATTCTTTTTCAACATGGTTAAACAATTACCAATTGTGAAACAAGAAAAGTAACTGATTGGTTATATTGGAGTGATATCGATATGCGGTGTCCGGATATCATGATATTGAATAAGAATAATGGTGAGCGCGATGGTTGAGATGATAAAAGCATACACACTAATAAACCAGACTAACAAGGTGACCGCAAAGTACACCCCTCTGATTCCTAACATGAACCGGTTCATGGCTTTTAGAAAAACAGCGGATTGCACAAAGCTTGCATCGATACAGTGATCATTGGTTATATTTTGTTTTTGGAGTTCTTCAGTTCCTGTTTTTTCAATGGCTTCATCTGGAATACCAATGATGATGCTAAACCGGACCATATGACGTAAGGATAACAGAAACATGATCAATGAAAAGACTAAAACAATGAAGAGAATGAAGAGTTTATATTGATTAATAAGACTAGTTGAGGATGCAGATACTTGAACGATACTATCTGCAGAGGGAATATTTGATTGAACGAGTAATCCAAGAAGGATAAGGATGCTTGATGAAAGAAACGTAACGCTCATGATCAGATTTCTCATGGTTTGTACAGCAATGATGGTGTTTTCATTGTTTTTCATGCGTTGAACCCATTGTTTATAAAATATGTTCAGTAGTGCACGTTTTGCTGTTCCTGGTCGTTTCATGCTACTTTGCAGTTTCCATCCATAGATGAGAATGCAGATGATGAATATCAGAAAAGCGATGATATTTACGATAAATTCAAGGTTCATGGAACAGGAAAAAATAGGAGACCTATTTTATATAGTTTATGAAAAAGAAAAAAAGAAATGATGAAAGCAGGTTTTATGCTTTCATAATTGCTAGAAGGAATATTCCTAATGCAATGAGTGCTCCGACGATGGCACCGATCACTGCTACAATACCATTTGTCACAGTGCCCACGAGATTGAGCAAGCCTGCAGGTGTACCCATGATGGAATCAAGAACGCCTGCGCCCCAGAGGAATACAACACCAACGATAAGACCTATGATGATGAGTATCCCACCTACCGCTCGGCTTTTACCTGATCCAAAATAAGCAGTAAAGATTCCAGCGATAACACTTGCAATTGCAAAGACCAGCATCAACATGCTTAAAAAATATTGTGGTAATCCAACCATTTTCTTTCACCTCTTAAAATCTTGTTCCAGTTAACGTTTTAGTATCTATAACTCCTTCAATTGAACGGATTTTATTGACAACAAGGTTCCCAAGCTTTTCAAAATCATCAGCTTCTATTTTTGCGATGAGATCATATTCCCCAAAGAGAGGATGTAATTCAACTATCTGTGGTACTTTCGAAAGCTTGTTGTAGACTTCATGCTCCCTCGCAGGAGCTGCACTTATCAGTACAAATCCTATTGCCATGCTGCCTTCCTCAGACTATCCGATATTAAATCATCGAATATAAACCTTTTCAAATATTACACATGATGTCAATGCTATCCTTTGCTAGGTACGATAGGTATTTCTACTACCATTGAATAAAATGAATATGTTTTTTTTTAAGAGAAATGATTTAAACATTGATAAAAAACAATGTTATTGATCGAATTAGTGAGAAATACGGAAGTCTATACTAGAAGTGTAATCAGTATGATACCGCCGGTGAGTGCTAGTAATGATGTTTTTTGTGTAGTTGATATAGGATAGGGTTTTTTGATTAATTGTTTTTTTGTAGCAAAATAGATAAGAGGTAAACCAAGAATGGTGAAAGTAAACACTGCTGATAACATATGATACAGCATAAAGGGAATACCCGCAAGAAAGACTGCTCCTAAGGTTTCAATGGTATGAGGATACATCAAAAACCACCATCCAATGTTTGTCCAGGTATCATAGAGCAGGGTGAACCCGATGCCGATGCCTGCAGAGAGAAGGATTGAGCGCAGTCGAATGTGTTGTAATCGAGATTGGCTATGATGTTTGGTAAATATTGAAAGAAGAACAATGAGTAAAAAACCAGAATAGGTAAAGAGTACGATTTTGTTGATCTGACTTCCGCTAAAAACTGGATTTCCAAGGAGGAGATCACTGATGACTAACGAGATCAATGGAACGCAAAATGCGAGATATGGTTTTATAAATAAAGCCGCAAGGAAGGTAATAATCATGATGATTTCAAAATTGGGAAATGGTTGGATGTTCCAG
>CAZQMI010000123.1:0-6888 GCA_964594475.1 uncultured Thermoplasmatales archaeon | reverse complement strand
GAAGATGAAAACATCGAACAATCGAATTGAATTCATTCAATTATGGGATGAAGCCCCTTAAAATGGGAAGATAAATACTTATTTTGCTATGGAAAGAAAATACATTAATACCCCTTATCAATTATGGAACGTTACAGAACTAAAAAAACGGTGGCGATATGAGTCAGGAAGAAGAATTTCAAAGGTATGCAGCTCTCGTTGAATACTATAAAGAACAGCTTCAATCACTTGAACAACAATTCCAGTATCTTCAAGCCGCGGTAATGGATTATGGTAAAGCAAAAATAACCATAGAAAAAATCGCTGAAGAAAAAGAAGGATCAGAGATATTGGTTCCCATCGGCGGGGGCACTTTTTCTTATGCCACTGCCAATAACACCAAAAAAATCCTCACTGAAATCGGTGCGGGCATCGTTATGGAAAAAAACCCAGCGGAAGCCATCGAAATCATTGAGAGGAGAATAAAGGATTTGGAGAAAAGCCAGGAGGCTATTTCTAATATGTCAAAAAATATTCAACAACAAATCGAAGAAGTCTCCAGCAAGGCACAACAAATGCTTTCCCAGTAATCATAACCATTATCCTTAGAGAGATCAGTAGGGGTTGACGTATGTTTAAATTTCTTAAAAAGAAAATAAAAAAATTCGAAGATAAACTGGAAGAAGAACTGGAGCAGGAATTAAGCAAAGAACAAAAAACAGCACAAAAAAAACAACTCCAATCTCAACCAGTCACAACAGAACCTGAACCGGTGCAACCAAAAAAAGATCAACCATCAGTCACCCCTGAACAGAAACCAGTAACCCCACCAAAACAAACAGAGCAAACAGAAAAACAACAAGAACGGGAAGAACGACGGAGACGTCGGGCTGAAGCACGACAGAAACGACAACAACAAGTCGATAAACAAATCGAGGATAGCATTGAATCCGAACTTCAGCATACATTAAAAACAAGGAAGAGTATCGGTGAAAAATTCGGCAGAGAGGAAAAAGTCTCCCGGATCATCAGTGATGAAAAACTTGATGATCTACTCTGGGAACTTGAAATCGGACTTTTAGAATCTGATGTGGCCTACTCGGTCATTGAATCTATTAAACAAGACATCAAACAGGAACTCAGACATACCCCACTTCAAAAAGGAAAAATCAATGAGACCATTGAAGAAGTTCTTCGTCATGCCATTGAACACGTACTGGAAACAAATAAACTCGATTTCCAGGAATTTTTAAGCTCAAAAGAAAAACCAGTGGTGATCATGTTTGTGGGTGTAAACGGCAGTGGAAAGACCACATCCATTGCAAAAATGGCAACTCAACTGAAAAAACAAGGTTTTTCCCCAGTGATGGCAGCAGGTGATACCTTCAGAGCAGGGGCCATTGAACAACTCTCCATTCATGCAGATAAAGTTGGTGTAAAAATCATCAAACACGGACCCGGAGCCGATCCTGCTGCAGTGGCCTATGATGCTATTGAACATGCTAAAGCCAAACATAAGGACGTGGTGCTTTTGGATACTGCGGGACGGATGCAGACCAATGTGAATCTGATGGATGAAATGGCAAAGATCAAACGCGTTGCACAACCATCACTTATCCTTTTCGTAGGTGATGCCCTTGCTGGAAATGATGCGGTGGAGCAAGCCAAACGATTCAACGAAATCGTAGGAATTGATGGGGTTATTCTCACAAAGGTGGATACCGATGCAAAGGGAGGAAGTGCATTATCTGTTGCCTATACCATTGGAAAACCATTGCTGTTTATCGGTGTGGGTCAGAAATATGAGGATCAAATACCCTTTGATGCCAAATGGATGATTGAAAAGATCTTTTCCGAGTAAAACAGAGGGATTTCTTTCTACACTTTTTTCAGTATTATCCGATCGATAAGAACCGTCTAGAAATTTATATAAATAATGAATTATAATATTATTCATAAACAGTTAATTTATAATATAATAAAAATAAAATTGTGATCCTTATGAATAGAAAACTAGTGAGCATCTCACTGCTTCTCATTCTCCTATTCACCCCCTGGTTTTCCGTAGCAGCATCAGACAGCAGCATACTACCCTCTTCAGCATCATTGGGTGGAGGCTATGCTGATGCAGGTGGACCATACACCGGAATCGTCGGAATCCCCATTCAATTCGATGGAACACAGAGCCATCACCCCAATGAAACACAGGTCTCCTACGAATGGAGCTGTGGTGATGGACACACTAAAACCGGAGAAACACCAACACATATCTATCACACGCCAGGAACCTATGTAATCATTCTTACCATTAAAGACAACCATAACACCTGCTACACCGATCATAGCACCGTAACTATCATGGAAGACGATCCGCCAGAAGCATCATTTCAAACACCAATACCCGGAGGTATTTATTTCCGAAATGTTCATTTATTCACCACAAATCGAACCACCCTGATCATCGGAGCTAGTGAAATCAGAGTGGAGGCAAGCGATGATGTAGGCATACAACGAATAGAATTCTATATCGATGGTGAACGTGTCCATGTTGATTTTAATTACCCTTACAGCTGCCCCTGGGAAGCTGATACCCTCACCCATACCATCAAAGCAATCATATACGATACCTCAGGTCATGATGTAAGCATTGAACAAACCGTTTTCAAATGGAAAATACACCCCATAGTCATCCTTAAAACACTTTCTCTTATTAGCAACAACAACGCAGAAATTAATCGAATCGATGATACAATACGAGATTTCGATGGAGGAAAAATACAGAAAATAGTTTTATTAAGCATAGTTCAAGGTCTTTTCAGTACTCAAAAAGAATCTGATAACGTGCTCGCATCTCTAATCGATCATCTCCTTGATAATAGGGAAGAGAACAGTAATCTATATGAGTATCTCAACCGTCACCCTCTTATACGTTTCCGATTACAACAACGATACCCTTTCATCTATCGGTTGATCATGATCAGTAATGGCGATCTCAGCAACTCTGAAAGCACATCACCATCTCTTTTTGAAAACCATCGCCTAATCAAAACCATGGCAACCCTTTCCATCATCAAAGCACTCTACAATGCAACTAAAACCATGCTCACTGCAGATCCAACAGGCATTGAACTATTTGGCCAATGGGTTAGATCTCATCCCTATCTCATTTTATTTTCATCAATTCTAATCATTCAATTAATCGCTCGGTTGACCAATAATTATGAAAATAGCGAAAATGACAACTTCGATGAACCCTCAACAAACCGCATTCCCCATGCAAATCCCGGGGGCCCCTATCGAGAAGAAAAAGGAAAACCCATTCTCTTCACAGCTGACGAAAGCTATGATGAAGACGGAACCATTGTTTCATTCATCTGGGATTTTGGAGATGGATACAGTGACTCCGGAGAACAAGTAGAGCATACTTACCACACTCAGGGAACCTATCTAGTAACGCTGACCGTCATCGATGAAGACGGGGCAGAATCAAACGAGACCACCACGGTCATCATCTCAGAATCAAGCCCGCTTCAAAGCAGTGGTTCCCAACAAGAAGACATGACATTTTGGATCGTCTCAGGGGGATTATCATCAATCATGGCCCTAGGAATCGCCGCAGTTACCTTCAGGAGGCGTTTTTTTGAATAAAAAAATGCTTTCTCAAAAAACATATCTATTCTTCATCATTCTTTTCATTATTCAGTTCTACTATTTCTTCATTGATTTCTTCATTACAGGATTGTTTTCCCATTATGGATACAGCGTACAAGCTAGTCTGATGCTTGTTGGCATTCTGTTCACCCATGGCATCATCCTAATCGCACTTATTTACATCTATTACGGCATCTCACTACGAAAGACCTGGACCCGCAAATTCACTATTTTTTATTTGGGCTGGGCATCCCTCTGGGCGCTCTGGGGGCTGTTGGTGGGAAATAATCCTTTAATTCATCTTCTTATACTGCTCTTTTCGCTGACCATGATTTTTTATCTTACAACCCCAGCAGCACAGGCATTCTTTACCCAGATCTACCGATACGGCAAATACATCCTTTATACGCGTATCGTTTACCTCAAAAGCGGAATGAAGATTCCCATCTATTTCTTCAGTTCTCACCCACCAAAAAGCGGGCATCCCACTTCACTACCAGAGAAATACGCCGTATTCGAAAACCCCCGTTCACACATGCCTTATCTGAAAAAGAAACACACAAGTACCTCAAAAAACCAAAACATCACACCAGTATCACCAAAAAAGGTTCTATATGTAGTCAACAATTCTAATCAGTCTGCACTAAAAGGACAATGGTCCATTCGAAGTAAACAAAAAATTATCAGCAATCATCGCACCAAGCAGACCGCTATAAAAAAAGCACGATATCTAGCCAGAAAACAACAGGCACGCGTGCTGGTGCAAAACACAAACGGCCGTTTTAGCTATGGATTCAAACCCAGGCAAAGCCGACCTACCTAAATAATAACAATCTGCAAAATATATTTTTTTCGTACAATGATAACAAAAAGGAAAGAACTGTAAACAAGGCTGGGTAGAACTGTACAATAATCCATTAATAAGCAGAACAACAAACTAGGGAGTGTGAGGAATGAAAGATGAAAATCGTCGGACAAATATCAAGCAAACAAGAAGCCAAGGAAATCGAACTTATCACCAAATCATTTGTGGTTGGAACCCGCGCACGAGTTTTAGCATCATCACTGAAACAAGGAGCGTAAAACAATATGCAGGAACAACACAAAAAGAAACCCCGTTTCAAAAAATCTGTTCCTGAACAAATCACTATTACTTGGGTAAACATTTAGACTTTTAAAAGAAAAGTGCTCAGATAAATTATCCTTCTTTTTCCCCTTTTTCACCATCCTTTAAATAATACCATTTGATTTCACTTTTTTACCTATGAGGATTAAAACCAAAGAACGAGCAGACATTCTCTCTGACATCATCAAGGATGCTAAACACCATCCAAAAAACTGGAAAGCTGTTTTTGGCAAAGACCAGCAACTCCTCAGTGATGACTACTACCTGTTTCATCCCAACGTGGGATTATACCTAATCAAAGAATATAATAAAAATCCTTATCAACGAAGAGGAGTCGGTGGACAAATCGGAAGACGCGTAGATGATCACATCGAAAACGAAATATCAAAACATCAGCACGATTTCGGCATCATTCATGGAGATATCAGAACCATCACTCATCATCTTAACAAAGGCGTTCATCCCAGACAAATCATCAATGCTGCCATCCACGGTAAAAACATGGGACTGACCATGCCCATTCGAGGACAAGGATCAGAATCCGATGACTCATTTCGATATCTACGTAAGGAACTATCAAGCAAACAACAACAGATCGAGCACCATCTCAAAAAAATGGCAGAAGATGACGGATTATATCACTCATACTGATATCCAATCAGGAGAGGAAATTATCAATCTGGTCTTCAGCTATTTTTCTCTTTTCAGATAAGTCCTTTAAAAACACACTCATTTTTTCAGCAGCTTGTTTCTTACAGGTTCCACACATCCGCTCACCACTGCGACATGAAGTGTAGACCTCTTTGAGCGCTTCATCATCCTCAATCAAATGATATAGGAATAATTCATAGATCATGCAATCATCCGGTTTTCCACCTTCTTCTTTCTGTTGAGCAAGAGTTACTGCACCACCTGTTTTTGCATGCATAATCTTTTTTGCTGCTTGCTCGGGTGTATCGGTTAAGAAAATAGCACTTTCCGGTTTGGATGAAGACATCTTTTCACCAGTTAATCCAGTCATGAACCGATGAAATGTCGCAGAAGGTGGAATAAACCCATAGCCGTCAAAACTAGGTTCAATTACCGCAAGCGCACTATCAATTCGAGAAATATCCTCATCAGTTGCATCATTGATGTACAAAGCCTTGTAATCCGTTATCCGTTTCAAATCTGAAAATCCAAGATCAGAAACTGCCTGTTGCGCAGTATCAAGCAAGGACTCAACAGCCTCATCAGGTTTGACAAACACACCAATCTTACCATCCTTGGTCTCCGTTACATTATACAATCGATGCGCTTGAGCGATATCCCTGCTCAACCGAATATGTGGATCTTGATCCACACCAACAGGGACAAGCACAGGTCGAATGCCCCCATACTGAGCGAGTTGGACATGAAGAATATCACCAGTTTGAATCAATGGAGCAAATACATGGGTCATATTGGTCTCACCAGAAAACCCATAGGTTGCTGTCATCTGCGACCAATTCACCTTTTTACCAAGTAAAAACGCTAAATCTTTTACATCCTGATTCTTGGATTGAAAATAGAGCTTACATCGTTTAGGTTTCAATCCCAATGCAATGTAATTTTTAATGTATTCATTCAACGCAAGATCCTTTGTCTTTTTCAGACTCAATCCCCGTGTTCCATAGGATTCAATATCAGCCACGGCAATGAAGATATCCGCACCAATACTCTGATAATAAATGACTTCATCAATTACCATCTTATGGCCAAGATGCATCTTTCCAGAAGGCATCAACCCTGTTAATATCGCCCAGGGTTTCTGTTGGTTCACCGCATCAAGAATAAGATTGAACCCACGATGACCAAACACTACACCTCTCCGCAATAATCGATGAGGACAATCAAGTTGATTCCATTGTTCCTCACTAAATGCTTCAATGCCAAATTCATCTCTAAGTCGAGCATAATCTTGATAAGTCGATGAACTCCAAGGATCAATCTTCATAGGAAATCACAAGGGCAATAGCATCATGATTTCAAAAAGCTTGCCATTAAGAAGGAAGAAAAAGTATTTATCTTTGAAATAAACTAATCCTTAAAAGTTGGGAGTAGGTGGACGGCTCACGGCCTTGTGCTGAGGAAAGTCCTCCCTCACTCTGGAC